>JAFYBI010000480.1 GCA_017540285.1 Clostridia bacterium
GACTCCCCGACACCGCAGGCGCTCCGCATCCTGATCCCGAAGCTCCTTGAAGAAGGTTTTGAGTTCGTCACGGTATCGGAGCTCTTGGAAGACACGCAGGAAGAGAAAACAGAAAAAGCCATGTTCGGACCGCATGGCTTTTTGCTTGTTCGGATCGGCGGATCACAGCAGCGGGATCCCTGCGCGGGCAGCGGTCTCGAGGGTGTCGTCGTCCCATACGGAGACCTGCACCTCGCCGATGTGCGCCGTCTGCATCATCAGCATGCACAGCCGGGACTGCCCGATGCCGCCGCCGATCGTGAGGGGAAGTTCGCCGTTCAAAAGCATCCGGTGGAAGGGCAGGGAGGCCCGCTCCTCGCATCCGGCGAGCTTGAGCTGACGCGCGAGCGATGCGGGATCGACGCGGATGCCCATCGAAGAGATCTCGAACGCGCAGCCGAGCAGATCGTTCCAGATGAGGATATCGCCGTTGAGGTCCCAGTCGTCGTAGTCCGGCGCGCGGCCGTCGTGCGGTTTTCCGCTTCTGAGCTTCCCGCCGATCTTTTCGAGGAACGTCGTCGGATGCTCGCGGACGAAGGCATTTTCGCGCTCCTTCGGCGAAAGGGAGGGATAGAGGTCTTCCAGCTCCTGTGACGTGATGAAGGTGACTTCGGGTTCGATCCTGCAGGAGAGCTTCGGAAAATCGTACCGCAGGGCGTTGTTCGTCGCCACGACCGCGGAGAGGATCTTTTTGACCGTTGCGCGCAGGTAGTCCTCGTTCCGCATCGATTCGTCGATCACCTTTTCCCAGTCCCACTGATCCACGTAGACGGAGTGCAGATTGTCGAGCTCCTCGTCGCGGCGGATCGCGTTCATATCGGTGTAGAGCCCCTTGCCGACGTAGAAATCATAGTTCTTCAGGGCGAGGCGCTTCCATTTCGCGAGGGAATGAACGACCTGCGCGTCGCGTCCCACGGCGGGGATGTCAAAGCCGACCGGACGCTCGACACCGTTGAGGTTGTCGTTCAGACCGGAGTCTTCCCGCACGAAAAGCGGAGCGGAGACGCGGCGGAGATTGAGCTCGATCGCGAGATTCATCTGGAAGGTGCGCTTGATCGTGTCGATCGCGAGCTGGGTCTCGTAGACGGAGAGTTTCGGTTTGTAGTTTTCGGGAACGATAAACATGGGAGGCGTCCTTTCGCGTTCGGATGGATGATGGATTCCGGAGGAAATGAATCATCTGCGCGGTGCATTTCCTGTATATTTTATCATTGAACGAACGGTTTGTCAAGAACGGTTTACCGAACTCTTTATTCCGGGCAGAGCAGACAGGAATACGCGTGTTATAGAGGGTAAATTTGTCGAAAATGTGAAAATTCCTGAAAGATTCTCAAAAAGGATTGACTTGTGTAGTGAAAATGCGTATAATAGACATGCAAAGCCAATCCATGTGCGCAAGCACTAGATCATTAAGGAGTCTGACATGGAAGAAAACACCATCATCAAATTGCCTGCAAGCGAACTCGAGATCATGCAGGCGATCTGGCTTCTCCACGAAGAGGGCGAGAAGTTCATCACCGCGAGCCTCGTCATGAAGAGATGCCCGGCCCTCATCCGCCTCAAGCTCACCACTGTCCTCACCCTCATCACGAGACTGCAGACCAAGGGCTTCATCGAGACCGAAAAGCTCGGGCGCTCGAACTGCTACACCCCGATCATCGACAGCGCGACATACAGAGTTTTCGCGTACGGCGATTTCCTCGAGCGCGTCTACCGCAACAACCGCGTCGATCTCGTCACCGCGCTCGTGAACGACCCGAACATCACGAAGGAAGAGCTCACCGCCGTCAAGTCCGTCGTGAGAAAAGCCGAACTCCCGAAAAAGAACTGAACCGCGCCAAGCGCAACCGGAAGGAGCCGCGACATGGGAAACAGAATCGTTCTTCTGTTTTATACGGTCGCGGCCCTTTCTGTCGTTTTCGCCGTTTCCGCCTCGATCCTCCTCCGGATCCGGAAGAAGACCGGAAAGAGCGTCCGCGTCTTATGCTGGCTCCTGTTTTTTGTCCTGACCGTCGTGCCGGTGATCCTCGGACCGCATCTCTGGCAGCTGCGGCTCTTTACGGATTATGCGGGCGGCATGCGGATCGAGACACGCATTGCCGACGGGGAAGGAGAAGCCGTTGCCGTGACTTCCGCCGACGCGCATGCGGTGAAGATGGGCACGACCCTCGTCCGTCTTCTCCTCTCGCTCTGGTTTATCGCCGCGGCGGCGTCTGCTTCCTACGGGATCTCTTCCTACTGGAATACCCTGCGCTTTCTCACGAAAAACTCCGAGCACTGCCGGGACGCGCGCGTCAACCGGATCTTTGCCGAGGCGCGGAAGAAGGCAGGCGTCCGCGCTTCCGTCACTCTGAGAGTGATGCATCCGGATCTGAAGCTCTCCCCGTGCACCTGCGGGACATGGTCGCCTTCCGTTTACATCGGCGGCGATTATCTCGGCGAGTATCCGGACCGCTGGCTGGAGCTAGTATTCCTGCACGAGCTGACCCATATCCGGCACGGAGACGCCCTTTTGAGGCTTGCGGCGCTTCTCGTGACCTCGTTCCATGCGCTCCTGCCGCAGTCCGCCGGGATCCGTCAGGCGGTCAACGAGGATGTTGAATACCTCTGTGACAGAAAGGTCCTCGCGATCGAAGGGCAGACGGCGCGCGGGGAATACATCCGCGTCATCCTCGACATCGCCGAGCGCAATCTGCGTGAGGATTACACGCCGGAGAACCTTCTTTCGAACGCCTCGGAGGCCGGTGTGTTCCTTGTGAAGCGGTATCGACGTATGCAGGAGGGCTCCCCCGCTTCATCGATGAAGCCTGCCGCTGCCGCGCTCGCCGCGCTCGTGCTCAATGCCGCGCTGTTTTCCGTCGCCGCCGTCGAGAATCCCGACAATCTCCGCATCGATTTCGCGAATCCCGTTTTCGCCGACGCCATGACGCGCCATTTCTCCCTCGAGGACGCTTCCGAGGTGACCGAAGAGACGCTTTCCTCCGTCTACCGGATCGAGTTTTACCGCCCGAAGAGCGATCCCGGCGACCCGCAACCTCCGGTGTATTACTGCATCGTTAACGAGGAGTCGCCCGAACGGACGCCGAATGGCAGGGCATATCCATGCGGCGCTCTTGATCTGCGCGATCTGGCGCTGTTTCGTGATCTGCGCACCTTCATCCTGGACGGCGCGCTTCGGCCCACTGAGGGAAGCTGGGACGCAGAATCAGCCGGATACGCCGTCATCCTGCGGGACTGAGAGCCTTCCGCAGGATTTTTTGCAGGAATTTTCCGGAATCGCAAAAAGAATTCTCCGGAATGTGTTGAAAATGCCGTCTGTTTATTGTATAATAAGATAATTCCGCAAAAAGGAGGGATGAAGCATGCAGGAAAACCGGCGTGACGCGCAGAGACCGGGCTTTTTGGTCAGCCTCCTGCGCTCCAGCCTCATCCTCTCCGCTCTCGACCGCTTCACCGCGTGGATCTACGACCTCCTCAAAAACGGTCTCTTCGGTTTCCTCTTTTCGGGATACCGGGAATCCCCCCGTTCCGTCTTCGCGGAGAAGATCCGGGAGGGAAAGGCGGCGAAGCTCTTCGCGGAATTCCGGTACGGCGTCTGCCGCAGGATCGAATCGAGCGTGATCGTCGGCGGCACGGAGCTCTTGATGCGCTATCTGCTCGGATGCCGCCTCAAGGTATACGGGACGTTCTTTGCCTCCTTCGGCCTTTACACCACGGCGGTCGCCGTCATCACCTCCCTCGTTCACGGCTCTTTCGCGGGCATTCCTCATACGCGGGTGATGCTCCTCTCCTACGCCCTGATCATCGCGTCGATCCCGCTCATCCTCTCGAAAAAGACGCTCTCCGAAGGGATCGTCTCTTCCTGCCTCGGCCGGTTTCTTCTGAAAACCACCGGCTTTTCCGAGGAAGACGCGCGGCATGGCATCGGGGACGGCGGACATACAAACGTCGCGTTCCTCGCCGGCATCCTCTTCGGCGTCCTGTCCTACGCGGTCTCCGCGATTTACCTCTTTGCCTTCCTCGCCGGGATCCCGGTCCTCTATCTCATCCTCATCCGGCCCGAGATCGGCGTGATGCTGCTGTTTTTCGCGATGCCGTGGCTTCCGACGATGGTCCTTGCGGCTCTTGTCATCTATACCACCCTCTGCGCCGCGGTGAAGATCTTCCGGCGCAAGCGGGCTTTCCGCATCGAACCCGTCGATATTACGGCGATGGCGTTCATGGCGGTGCTGTTCCTCGGCGGAACGGTCTCCTATTCGCCCGCGTCCCTCAAACCCGCGCTTCTCATGATCTGCCTGATGCTCGGGTATTTCCTCACGGTCATGCTCATCACGACGCGTGAGTGGCTCGTCCGGTGTTCGACGGCGGCGGTCGTCTCGGCGGCGCTTGTCTCGCTCTACGGGATCGTGCGTTACTTCACGGGCGGCGGCTATTCCTCCGAGGCATGGCTCGACAGCAACATGTTCGAGTCGATCCGAGGACGCGCCGTGGCCACGCTCGACAACCCGAACATGCTCGGCGAGTACCTCGACATCACCATCCCGATCGCGGCGGCCATGTTCATCGGACGCGGGGAAGGGCTGCGGCGTCTGCCCGCGCTCTTCTGCATCGGCGCGATGGGCGTCTGCCTCATCCTGACGTGGAGCCGCGGCGCATGGCTCGCGCTGATCGCAGCGGCGCTGGTGTTTCTCTTCATGTGGCACCGCCGCTCCGTCTGGCTCGTTCTCGCGGGGATCGCCTCGCTGCCTCTGCTGCCCGCGGTCCTGCCGGCATCGATTACGCAGCGGATTCTGAGCATCGGCAACATGGCGGATTCCTCGACCTCCTACCGTGTCTATATCTGGCGCGCAGCCGTGCACATGATCCGCGATCATCTCCTGGCCGGCATCGGCATCGGAGAAGGCGCGTGGTTCCGCGTCTATCCGGCGTATGCCTACCAGGGCGTGGAGGTCGCGCCGCATTCCCATAATCTGTTTTTGCAGATCTGGATGGAGACGGGGCTCTGCGGCATCTTGGTCTTCCTCCTCTTCCTCTTCCTGCTTTATCAGGCCGCGCTGACCTTCTTCCGGAAGCTTTCGGGCGGTGCGCTGCTCAAGAATCCCGATATCTCAGCCGGTCTGCTCGCGGAGAATCTCGGCTCGTCCGTCGGACGGCAGAACTCCATGCGGCAGGGCAGGACCCAGCTCCGCGTCTCAACGGCAGGTCCCCTCTGCGGCATCATCGCCGTCCTCGTGCAGGGAATGACGGACTACGCGTGGTACAACTACCGTCTCTTCCTCATGTTCTGGCTCGTCTGCGGGCTTGCGGCGGCATATACCCGCAGCGGCCGCGCGATGATCGGAGACGGCTCCCTTCCCGAAATCCCGGAAAATATGACGGAATCTTCCCCCAAGGAGGACACCAATGAATAAAAGAAAGCTGCGTTTCAACGGCGTGGACGTCCTGCTCATTTTGATCGCGCTGGCTGCCGCCTTTGTTCTGCTGAAGGTATTCGTTCTGAACGACCGGGGCGGAGACGTGCAGGCCGGCAGCGACACCGTGAAGATCCAGTATGTCGTCCAGCTGCAGAATCTCGACGCCCGGTTCAAGGAATCCGTGCACCGCGGACAGGCCGTGGAAGACGCGATCACCCGCAAGTCGATCGGGACCGTTGTCGGCGTTGAGGTCCATGATTTTGAGAAGGTCGTCTTCGACTATGATTCCGGCAGGGAGATCGTGTCGAGCGTTGACGGACGGATCACCATGCTCGTGACGATCGAAGCGGACGTTGTGGAAACGGACCGCGCTTTCCTCGCGGACGGATGCGACATTCGCGTCGGCAAGCAGTTCAGCCTCATGCTCCCCGAGATCTACGGCGTCGGCTTCTGCATCCGCCTCGATAAAGAATAAAAAGACAAAATATTCCGGAATCGGGAACTTTTTCCCTCTCTTCGGCGTCTTATCCATAAAAAACGGAGTATCAGCCCCATGGTATCACTTGTTTACCCGATCGTCGCGACGATCTGCGCCTTTCTTCTCGCATACGTGGCGACGCCCGCGGTCCGTGTTCTGGCATTCCATATCGGCGCGGTCGACGTGCCGCTCGACGGGAGGCGCATCCATAAAAAGCCCATCCCGCGCATCGGCGGCGTCGCGATCTACTTCGGCTTCGTCGTTACGTCTCTGTTGTTCTGTGACGTCTCGCGGGAACTCGTGACGATCTGGATCGGCGGCGGCGTGCTTGTCATCATCGGCATCATCGACGACGTCGTCCGTCTCAACGCGTGGATCAAGCTCATCGTCCAGCTCGTGGTCGCCGTTTTCGCGGTCTGCAACGGCACGGTCATCACCCATGTCAACCTCGGCGGCGGCTATGTCCCGCTCGGCGTCTTCAGCATCCCGCTTTCGATCCTATGGATCGCGGGACTTACCAACGCCATCAACTTCATCGACGGCCTCGACGGGCTGGCGTGCGGCGTCTCGGCGATCTCGTCGCTTTCTCTCCTGATCGTGGTGCTCCTGCACGGCGATATGATCAGCACGCTCCTCTGCGCGATCATGCTCGGCGCCTGCCTCGGCTTCCTTCCGTTCAACTCCAATCCCGCGCGGATCTTCATGGGAGACACGGGCGCGCTCTTCCTCGGCTTCTGCTTCGCGGTCCTCTCGGTACAGGGCGTCTTCAAGCTCCATGCCGTGCTCGCCTTCATCGTTCCCCTGACGATCTTCGCCGTACCGCTCTTTGACATGGTCTTCGCGATCGTGCGGCGGCTCGTCGCCGGGAAAAGCCCCTTCGCGCCGGACCGCGGCCACATCCATCACCGGTTGATCGACATGGGCTTCACGCAGAAGGAGTCCGTAAAGATCCTCTATGCTCTCTGCGCGCTCCTCGGACTGGTGGCGGTCTTCTGCACGGAGACGATGTTTGAGAATCTCCGCGTCGTGAAATCCATCGCCATCGCGGTCATCTCCGTCGCGCTCTTCGTCATCAATCTGATCATCATGAAGAATCCCGTTACGCGGCGTCACTCCGGTCTGACCGAGGACGACATGACGACGGAGGATTATTTCCACGAGCTCGACCCGGAGAAGGCACGCCGGATCGAGATGCACAACGGCGGCGTCCCGCATGAAGACGCCAAACAGAAAGAAAACCTGACAGACGAAAATGAGACTGCTCACGAGAAGGCTCCGACTGAAACTGAGGACTCTGTTCGATAACCGGACAGCCCTTACGCTCCTGCTCCTCGGACTGATCCTCTTAGCGCTGCTCCTCACCTTTGTTATCGACATGTTCGGGATCCGCACCGCGGTTTACCGGATGATTTACGGCGGCGGGAATGACAGCGAGTCCCCCGGCGGGGATTTCGGTGGGATCCCCAGCATGACGCACCCGATCGAAGAGGAAGGAGAAGGCATCTACTTCACTTACGCCGACGAGAGCGTCCTCGACGAGCTCGTGCAGAAAACGAGCTACACGCGCGCATTCCGCGTCATCCGGCAGTGGAAGGGGCAGAATACGATGCAGCGGTATGTCCTGACTGTCGACGGCGACTGCTGGGAGGTCACGGGCAGCACGTTCAGCGCCTTCTGCGACGGAGAGAAGACCTATCTCCACGCCGCGGCGTACGCCTCCGTGACCGATGCCTGCGGCTTCGAAGACCTCGTCGGCATCACCCCGCTCTCCGCGATCGCAGATGCCGCGCGGGCGGGAAAAGCCGAGATCAGCATTTCCGATCAGAACCTTCAGGTGGTTGTGTCCGACCCGGAATCCGGCGTGCGGGACCAGTATGAAATCTCAATCGAAAGCGGGATCGTGATTTCAGAACAGTCCGCTTACCGCGGCGAGAACTACCGCTTTGTCACGACAGAAATCCTCACCGACCCGGTCACGGACCTGCGCGGCCGCCTCGGCGATCTGCGGGATGCCTTTTATGCGTCCCAATCCGATCCGGCACTGTCCGGACAGAACGATCAAGACGGAGGTACTCCATGAACGATAACGGCAAACAGAAAAAGCGCCTCGGCGCGCTCGACGTTCTGATCATCTTTCTGCTTTTGGCGGTGATCGGAAGCGCCGCCTATCGCTGGTACAGCGGAAGGAATTCCGATGCGGCGAGCGGCGTGCAGATGGATCCCTACGTCATCACGTTCAAGATCGTGGATATCCGCGATTCCTCCGCCCAGAACTACCTCGAGACCGGAACGAATTTCTACCTCCAGGACACCGATCAGTTCTTCGGTACGCTGCGCGAGGGCAAGACGATCCGGGACGCCGAAAAGTTCTATGAAATGCCGGACGGCGAGATCGTGAAGGTCTCCACCGATCTGACGGGCGACTTCTACCGGGTCGACGTGGAAGCCAGCGTAACGGCGCGCGGGCGCATGGACGGGGAAGGGCGGTTCCTCCTCGACGGCAGCCGGTACATCGGCGCAAACCGCGAGATTACGATCTACAGCAAGTATCTGACCGTCACCGCCATCGTCACCGGGATCAGCCTCGCCCAGTAATCGAAGAAAACAGTACTCAAAAAACCGCGGTTCCGAAACGGATCGCGGTTTTGTCATGGGCGCACGGCGTAGAGCGTCAGATCCCACATCGGCAGGCACGGGACGCGGCGCAGGAACAGGCGGTGAGACGGCAGGACGGCATGGACGAAGAGGGGCAGGGCAAAGAGATCGTCCGTCCGGTGATAGAGCGAGACCGCGAGGTTTGGGCCGGTACGGCGGATCGTGTTCAGGGCGCCTTTCAGCGCGCGATGCACCGCTCCTTCGACGTCGAGCTTGATGAGGTCGACCGGGCTGTCGCCTGCGAGCGTGTCAATCGTCAGACCGCGGACCTCGGTCTCCTTTGCACGGCTGCTGCTGCCGTGCTCTCCCGATCCGCGGCTGCCGGAAGCCGCATAGGGCAGGGGGGCGTCTTCGTCCCAGAGTGCGGCATTCACCGGCAGGATTCGCCCGGACAGCTCCGTTCGTGCGGCCGCTTCGAGCCTGCGAAACGACGCCGGATCGGGTTCCGCGGCCCAGATCGTCTCGGGATGCAGGATATTTTCAAAGACTTCCGCGCTGTCTCCCCGGAATGCGCCGCCGTCGATGACCGCGCGGATCCGCTGATTTCCGAGGAGCTCCCGGACGCTTGTTTCCATCGGCTCCGTGTCGCCGAGACAGTAGAGCCGCCCCGTCAGACGGAATTCGACCGCCGCGTCGAACAGATCGCGCGAACGCTCCTCGGCAAACAGGGAGCGCGCCTCTGCGAGATCGTCCCGGTGCCGCTCGCAGTACGCCCCGTCGAAGAGATCGCCGCCGTACAGTGGCACCTCGGGGATCAAAAGATCGTGGCGTGCGTCGAGCATGCGGACGAAATCGATCACATCCTCCCGCGCGCTCCCGAAGGCGAAAAGGACCGTGATGTCGTCCCCGGCCACTGCTCGGACGTCGGAATAGGAACGCACCGGCATTCCCCGGAAGGTGCGCGAGCGGACGAATCCGTCTGACGCGAATACGCCGTCAACGGGAATCCCGCGCGCTTCGAGGATATCGAGGATCTTGTCGGCGCCGTTGCCGGTCCCGTAAAGCCAGATCGGGCGTTCCCGCTTCGCCAGGCGATCCCATAGGCATTCCCGCATCACGCCTCCTCCATGTGAAAGAAGCGCATGGCGTTGTTCCACAGGATCGCTTCCCGCTCGTCATCCGTGAGGGGGATGCGGAAGAAGCGTTCGAGCTCTTCGCGGGTATTGACGACCGGATAATCCGTGCCGAACATGACCCGTTCGACGCCGAGGGTGCGGATGATCCGCTCCGCGTCTTCGACCGACATGGCCCAGAGCGCGCTCGACGTGTCGTACCAGACGTTTTCCCGCCCGGCGAGCAGGGGGACGTTGACGTCCCACGACTTGTATCCGCCGAGATGCGCGGCCCCGACGATCAGGCGAGGGAACATGTCGAGGACCCGCACCAGCTTGTCCGCGGAGGAGAACTGGTATTCGGGCCGGTTGTCCCCCATGTGGAGGTAGATCGGCATCCCGCGCGCCTCGAGGATCTCATAGAGCGGGAGGAGACGCGGATCGTCGATGTTCACGCCCTGAATGTCCGGATGGATCTTCACGCCGCGGAGGCCGAGCGATACGGCGCGCTCGATCTCACCCTCGAAGTCCGGAAAGTCCTGATGCATCCCGGCATATCCGATGGTCTTGAAGCCGCGGGAACGGGAATACTCTGCCAGCGCTGCGATGGAATCGTTGACCTTCGGGACCTGGTGCGCGTTCGTCGCGACGGAGAAGAGAAGATATCCGCCGACGTTGTTGGCCTCTGCCTGCGATTCGAGATCGGCATAGGTCCCTTTGCCGAGAACCTCAAAATTGTAGAAGTGACCGAGATTCTCGCAGGCTTTTTCCGCGATCTTTTCGGGATAGGTGTGGGTGTGTACGTCAAAAACCTTGAACATTTTGTTGGATTCCTTGATTTTATGGCTGGAATGTGGTAAAATAGAACTGTAATTTCAGACAAAGGAGAAAGAAAATGGACTGCTTATTCTGCAAAATCATCGCGGGCGAGATCCCGTCGGCGAAGGTGTACGAGGACGACGATGTGTTTGCGTTCCGGGACATCAACCCCGAGGCGCCCTGCCACGTTCTGGTCGTTCCGAAGACGCATATCCCGTCCATGGACGGCGTGAACGCGGAGAACAGCGCCGTCATCGCGAAGATCTTCGAGAAGATCCCCGAGATCGCCCGGCTCGGCGGATGCGGCAACGGTTACCGCGTCATTTCGAACTGCGGTCCCGACGCCGGACAGACCGTGATGCATCTGCACTTCCACGTTGTGGGCGGAACGGCGCTGCCGATCCACATCTTTCCGGAGAAATAACACCTTCATAAGCGAGGGGAGGGACTTTCGGTTGAAAGCGCCTCCCCATGCTGTTTATCCCGGCTTGTTTCAGTTCTTTTCGCTGACGAATTCCGCGTAGATCGCGCGCATCGCGGTTTCAAAGTCGTTTTCGTCGACGCCGATGATGATGTTGAGCTCGGAGGAGCCCTGGTCGATCATGCGGATGTTGATCCCGGCAGCGGCGACCGCTTTGAAGACGCGGACTGCCGTACCCTTGGACTTGACCATGCCGCGTCCGACGACCGCGATGAGGGCGAGGCCTTCCTCGACGGAAATGGCGTCCGGTTCCACGCTCGCGCAGATGTGGTTGATGATCCGCTCGCGGCACTCGGCGATTTCCGCACGGTTGAGGACCACGCTCATGGTGTCGATCCCGGAGGGCAGGTGTTCGAAGGAGATGTTCTCCTTCTCGATCGCCTCGAGAACGCGGCGGCCGAAGCCCTTTTCCGCATTCATCATCGCTTTTTCGATCGTGATGACGCAGAACCCCTTCTTTCCGGCGATGCCGGTGATGATATTCTTCGGATCGTACGCGTCGGTATGGGACAGGATGATGGTCCCCGGATCCTCCGGCGCGTTGGTGTTGCGGATGTTGATCGGGATCCCGGCGAAGCGCACGGGGAAGATCGCGTCTTCGTGGAGTACGCCCGCGCCCATATAGGACAGCTCGCGCAGTTCCCGATAGGTGATGAACGAGATCCCCTGCGGATTGTCGACGATGCGCGGATCGGCCATGAGGAAGCCGGAGACGTCCGTCCAGTTCTCGTAGAGATCGGCGGACACCGCGCGGGCGACGATGGAACCGGTCACGTCGGATCCGCCGCGCGAGAAGGTTCGGATCGTGCCGTTCGGCATGGAGCCGTAGAAGCCTGGGATCACGCCGTTGTCATGCTTTTTCAGCTCTTCGGAGAGAAGGTTGTTCGTGGTTTCGGAATCAAACGTCCCGTTGTCGAAGAAGCGCACGTACCGCGCGGGATCGATGAAATCGTAGCCGAGGTAGCGCGCGAGGATGATGCCGTTGAGGTATTCGCCCCGGCTCGCCGCGTAATCTCGGCCGGCCGAATGACCGATCGCCCATTTGATGTGCGTGTATTCTTCGCTCAGATCGAGGTCCATGCCGAGATCCCGGATGATCGCGTCGTAGCGTTCCCGGATGCGGGAGAAGAGGTCTTCGATATTGCCGCCGGCTGCCGCCACATTGTAGCACTCGTACAGCATGTCGGTGACCTTCGTGTCCCCGGAAAACCGCTTGCCGGGCGCTGACGGAACGACAAAAACCCTCGTGGGGTCGGAATGGATGATGGTTCCTACTTTTCGAAAATGCTCGGCGTCCGCGAGAGAGCTTCCGCCGAATTTGACGACCTTGATATTGAACGAATTGAAATCCACGTCAGTCAACCTCTGTAATCTTTCTGGACCGGAGAAGAACAAACCTCTCCTACCATATTATATGGCAGAGCGGGGATTTTGTCAAGAAGCTCCGTGCTGACTTTATGTACAAACTTCTTGACAGAAGCTCCGGCGTCCTGTATAATTAGTTAGAAATTCATGCACGCTTCGAAGAAAGGCATTGCGAATGACATCCTATCAGACGATCTTTTCCCCCGCCGCGATCCTGCTCCCCCCGTTTTCCTCCGATCCCGATGCGATGAAGCGCTGGGCGGTGATCGCCTGCGACCAGTTCACGTCGGACCCCGCCTACTGGGAATCATGCCGGAAAACGGCGCAGGGCTTCCCGTCGGCGTATGACTATATCATGCCGGAGGCTTATCTCGGTACGGAGGAGGAGACGATCCACGGCGCCGAGATCGGGTGTGCGATGGCATCCTTCGACGGGCGTGCGATGCGTCGGATCGACGGGTTTGTCTATCTCGAACGCACGCTTCCGGACGGGAGCCTGCGCCGCGGCATCGTCGGACGGATCGATCTCGAAGCCTACGACTATCACGCCGGGTCCGCCTCTCCGGTCCGCGCGACCGAGGCGACGGTCCTCGAACGCATCCCGCCGCGATGCAGGATCCGCGCGTCCGCTGCCGTCGAGCTGCCGCACATCCTCGTGCTCATCGACGATCATGTCGGGCTGATGGACAATGCCGCGTCCCTCGCGCGTCAGATCGCCTACGATTTCGATCTCATGGCGGGCGGCGGTCACGCGCGCGGATATGCCGTCGAAGGACAGGAAGCCGCGCTCCTCAGCGAGAAGATCGCGGAATACGAATCGTCCCGCGCGGGGCTCGTCTATGCGATGGGGGACGGGAACCACTCTCTCGCCGCCGCACGTGCGCACTGGGAGAATGTGAAGCGCGAGACCGGAGACAGGGATCATCCCGCCCGGTACGCGCTCTGCGAGATCACCGCGCTCGGGGAAGAATCCCTCGTCTGCGAGCCGATCTACCGCATCCTCAAACACTGCGATCCGGACGACGTCATCGCGGACCTCTCGAGGATCTCTGACGAAGCGGGCGGGCAGCAAGTCACGGTTTTAGCCGGAGAACGGAAGGAAAAACGAACATTCGCGAGGCCGACGCACGCCCTGACCGTCGGGACGCTGCAGGACTGGATCGACGGCTATTGTGCCGCGCATCCGAGCGTGACATGCGACTATATCCACGGCGAGACGCCGCTGTGCGAGCTTGCCTCCATGCCGGGGAACGTCGGATTCCTGTTTGACGGCATGGACAAATCCGAGCTCTTCCCGTATGTCGAAGCGCACGGCACGCTTCCGCGCAAGACGTTCTCGATGGGCGAGGCGGCAGGGAAGCGGTATTACATCGAATGCCGCCGGATCACCCGCTGATTCCCTTGAAAAAACCGCACCGGCAGTACGGCAGCGCGGTGCGGCTTTCCGATCCGGTTTCGTTTACCGGATGACGATGACCTTGATGATGCCTTCCATGCTTTCGATCGTCGCCTGCATCTCCGCGGTGATTTCCGCATAGGTATCGACGAGCATGACCGAGAAATCGCCGCGGGAGCGGTTGGCCATGTTCTCGATGTTGATCTGGCGCTCCGCCAAGGTGGACGCGACGTGCGAGATCATATTCGGAATGTTGCGGTGCAGGATCACGAGGCGGCCGGCATCGGTGCGGGGCATGTCGACGGCGGGATAGTTGACGCTGTTTTTGATGTTCCCGTTTTCGAGGAAGTCCATCACCTGATCCGCAGCCATGACGGCGCAGTTTTCCTCGGATTCTTCCGTGGAGGCGCCGAGGTGCGGGATCGTGATGATGCCGGGGACGCCGACGGTCTCCTCGGTCGGGAAGTCCGTCACGTACGCCGAAACCTGACCGGACGCGAGCGCTTCCTTCAGATCGGCGGCGTTGACGAGATCCGCGCGGGCGAGGTTGATGATCTTCACGCCGGGCTTCATCTGCGCGATGGTGTCCCGGTTGATGAATCCCTTCGTCTCCTTCGTGGCGGGCACGTGGAGCGTGATGTAGTCGCTCACGGCGTAGACCTCTTCGTAGGTCGCGGCCTTTTTCACGGAGCTGGAGAGGCCCCACGCGGCGTCTACGGTGAGATACGGGTCGCATCCGACGACGTTCATCCCGAGGGACTTCGCGGCGTTGGCGACGAGACCGCCGATCGCGCCGAGTCCGATGACGCCGAGGGTCTTGCCCTTGATCTCGGTGCCGCCGTATGCGCTTTTGCCCGCCTCAACGGCCTTTGCGACGTTCTCAGTCAGGCCGGACGCCCATTCAACGCCGCCGATGATGTTCCGGGAGGCGAGCAGCAGGGCTGCGACGGTCAGTTCCTTGACACCGTTGGCATTCGCGCCGGGAGTGTTGAAGACGACGATGCCTTCTTCGGTGCATCGGTCGACGGGAATGTTGTTGACGCCCGCGCCGCACCGTGCGATGGCTTTCAGCGCGGGGGCAAAGGTCATATCGTGCATCGCGGCGGAGCGCACCAGAATGGCGTCCGGCGTCTCGATGTCGGCGGAAACGGCATAGCGCGCGGGATCGAAGCGATCCGTCCCCGCCGCGGCGATCTTATTCATCAGTTTGATCTGAAACATGGTTTCTCTCCTGCTGTCAATCAATTATTTCGGATTCTTTTCGGCGAAATCCTTCATGAACGCGACAAGCGCTTCGACGCCTTCGTACGGCATCGCGTTGTAGATAGAGGCGCGCATGCCGCCGACGGAGCGGTGACCCTTGAGGTTCTTCAGTCCGGCTGCCGCGGCTTCCTTCGCGAATTTCTTGTCGAGGTCCTCCACGCCGGTGACGAACGTGACGTTCATCATGGAGCGGCTTTCCTTTTCGACCGGCGCGAGATAATACGCCTGACTGTCGAGGTAATCGTAGAGCAGCGCGGCTTTCTTCCGGTTGCGCCCTTTCATCTCTTCCAGACCGCCGATCGAGAGGAGCCATTCGTAGACGAGACCGGCCATATAGATGGCGTAGCAGGGCGGGGTGTTGTACATCGAACCGTTGTCCGCCATGAGCTTCCAGTTGAGCATGGAAGGCGTCAAGGGATTCGCATGGCCGAGGAGATCTTCGCGGACGATCACGACGGTGAGTCCCCCGGGCGCCATGTTCTTCTGCGCGCCTGCGTAGATCACGCCGAACTTCGTGACGTCGACGGGCTCGGACAGGATGCAGGAGGAGAGATCGGCGACGAGCGGAACCTCTCCGGTATCAGGGATATAGGGGTATTTCGTGCCGTAGATCGTATTGTTGAAGCAGATGTGGACATAATCGGCGTCGGGGCGGAAGCTCGCGCGGGTCGTTTCCGGGACACGGACAAAGTTGACGTCCTTCGAGGAAGCGGCAACGGCGCAGTCGCCGTACTTCTGGCCTTCCTGATAAGCCTTCGTGGAGAACTGGCCGGAGAGGATGTAGTCCGCGCGTCCGTTCTTCATGAGATTCAGCGGAACCGCGGCGAACTGGGTGGATGCGCCGCCCTGCAGGAAGAGGACTTTATAATTCTCGGGGATTTGCATCAGCGTGCGCAGATCGGCCTCCGCTTTCTGAATGATCGCTTCAAAGTCCGGAGAACGGTGGCTCATTTCCATCACGGACATGCCGGAGCCGCCGTAGCAGACGAGCTCGGCCGCCGCTTTTTCGAGGACGGGCAGGGGGAGCATCGACGGACCTGCGGAAAAATTGTAGACTCGATTCATGAAAACCTCCAGATCGGGTGGGATGGACCGGTCGGCCGACGGGGATGAAATCACAACGATATCCGGCTGACAAGTTTCAATTATTATACGCTGATTTCTTTCTTTTGTCAATCCTTTTCGGGGAATCCGTTCCCGTGGGAATGTATGAAAAACCGACATTCCGCGGTTAAATATTCATATTGAACCGACAAAAAGGCGCTTGAGGCGCCTCTTTGGGGAAGATATTTCGTTGATTACCGGTCATACGCGTTCGAAAAAGCCGAGATTGGTGACGTATTCGACGCCCGGTTTTCCGGAGATCGCCTTCAGCACCCGATCGATGTGCTCCCAGCTGTTGAATTCCTCGTTACGGTCAAATTCGAAGGTATGCCCCCATAAATAGAAGAGCATATCGCCGTCCGTCGGTTCCGCCGCGAGGAATTCGTCGATCAGGCGGAAGACCTCCGGGGCGCGGTGGTGGCAAGTGGGATCGAGCAGCAGCGGATTCTCCGGGATGCCGAACCGCTTCGTCGAGCGGACCGTCCGGGCATAGCGGATCCCGCATTCGCCGAGGACCTCGACCACCGTGTTGCTGAACGAGCCGAAGGGATAGGCATGTCCGATGACGGGATAGCCCGCGATCGCCTCGAGCGCCGCCCGGTCGTCCATGATCTGCTCCGTGATCTCCGCGCGCGGGAGCGTCTCGAGGTGCGGATGATTCTTCGAATGCGTCGCGATCTCGTGTCCGCGGTAAAGATCTGCCGCCTCTGCCTTCGAAATGTACCAGGAATCGGGATCGTCGTCCGGCATCGAACCGGAAATGAGGTTGAAGGTGCATTTCACGCCGTATTCGTTGAGCATCGCGACAAACCGCCGGTCATGCTTCGGGCCGTCGTCATAGCTGAGCGTGACGTATTTTCTGAATGCCATATTTGCCTCCTCTGTTGGATTGACACCATTATACTCTATTTCCGCGCTTTTTGCAATTCGCAGGAAAAATATTCCGGCGTATTTGTCGGAGCAGGGAACTTTTTGCCCCTCTCCGGCGTCTAAATATCAAAACCAAGTGAAAAACAAAACGGAGGTTCCGCCATGAAAACCAAGAGAATCCTGTCCGTCCTCGCCGCCGTCTGCCTGACGCTTTCGCTTGCGTCCTGCTCAGGCTCCTCTGTGTCCTACGACAACGGCTATTCCGCAAAGACCGAATCCGCCCCGTCTTATGCCCCCGACTATCCGATGGAGGAATCCGAGATGGCATGGGACGGCGACGTCGGCATGAACCAATCCGGTTCGGCCGCTCCCTCGCAGAAAGCGGACAACGACCTCGCCGAGCGCAAGATCATCCGCAAAGCGACCGTCAACTTCGAGACGACCGAATACGAGTCCTTCCTCGAAGCGCTGAATGCCTGCGTCGCCGGTGCCGGCGGATACGTCGAATCCTCCGAGACCTACGGAGGCGGCATCTATTCCGACTATTATTCCAGAAACGCCGCCGTCACGGTCCGCATTCCCGCAGGAAGGTATGACGCCTTCATGGCGAGCGTTGTCGGGATCGGCGCGATGACCTACCGCTCCGAGAGCAAGGATGACGTCACCATGAGCTACATCGACGTGGAAAGCCACATCCGCGCGCTCGAAACCGAATACACGACGCTCCTCGAGATCCTCGACAGGGCGGAGTCCCTCGAAGACGTCATCATGCTGCAAAGCCGTATCTCCGACATCAACTACCAGCTCGACTCCTACAAATCCCAGCTCCGCAAGTACGACGATCTGATCTCCTACTGCACCGTTTTCATCAACGTGAATGAGGTCCGCCGCACAACGCCTCCGAACGAGTCGACCCTTACCTTCGGACAGCGCATCGCGACCGGGCTTTCCGAGAACTTCCACGACATCGGGGAAGGCTTCGCCGACTTTGCCGTCTGGTTCGTGACGTCGCTCCCGTATATCCTGATCTGGGCCGTCATCATCGCGGCGATCGTGCTCATCATCCGCGCGATCATCCGCCGGACGCGCAGAAAGAAAGAACAGAAAGCCATTGAAGCCTATATGCGGAGCCAGAACGATGAAACGAAAGAACCGCCTCGCGACGGGCGTTAAGATCCTCCTATTTCTCCTCCTCTTTGCCGTTATCCTCGCTGCCGGGATCAACGCCGCGATGCTTCTCAGGGCGCGCGGCAGGATCCTCGGCGAGGCGGACGTGCGTGATCGCGGCGCTGACTGCATCCTTGTCCTCGGCGCGGGCGTACGCTCCGACGGATCTCCGAGCAACATGCTTGAAGACCGCCTCCTTGTCGGGATCGGGCTCTATGAGGCCGGCGCCGCGCCGAAGCTCCTCATGGGCGGCGACCACGGTTCCGTCGATTACGATGAGGTCAACACGATGAAGTCCTTTGCCGTCGAGCGCGGTGTCGATCCCGACGACGTTTTCATGGACCACGCCGGCTTCTCGACGTACGAATCCCTCATCCGGGCGCGGGACGTATTCGGCGCGAAGCACATCGTGATCGTCTCGCAGGAATATCACCTCTACCGTGCGCTCTGGCTGGCGGATGCGCTCGGGCTCGAGGCCGTCGGTGTCTGTGCGGACCTCAGGACCTACATCGGACAGAGCATGAGGGAAGTGCGCGAGGTCGCCGCGCGCTGCAAGGATTTCGCCCTCGGATTCCTCGAACCCGATCCGACGTATCTCGGCGAACCGATCGATCTCACCGGCCCGGGAAGCGTGACCGACGACAAGACCTGAATCAGGCAAAAACCGTTCCGTGATCGGCGGAGCGGTTTTTTCATGCTTTGCGGGATTCTCTCTTGCAATCGGCCGCACAATATGCTATACTGCTGTCAGACAGTCAATCGGCTTTCGGATCGGAGGAAGGATATGAAATTCACGGCAGTCAAACGGACGGCGGACGGCGTCGAGGTACCCGTCCGGCTCGAGATCGCGGCGGAGAACGGCGTCACGGCGGTGCGTCCGCAGAGGGAAGTTCACGGGCCGCGCGACGTCACACCGCTCGATCCGGAGTGCGGCGTGAGGATCCTGATCGATCCGGAAACACCCGTGCGGTACATGGCGGACTGGCGGTATTCCGAGTTCTGGTGCCAGCCCTTTTTCGGCGACGATCTCACCAAAGTCCCGCGCGACACGCAATATCTGGTCTATCGGACGCAGGGCGGAACCTGGGGCGTGATCATCCCAACCGTCGACAAAGACTTCAAGTGCGTGCTCGAAGGCACGGAGAAGGGGCTCGCGGCGAAGCAGTTCTCGTGGTTTTACGGACCGGTGACGAGCGGCGATCTCGCCTTCGTCTGGGCGGAGGGCGACGATCCGTACGAGCTGACGGAACGGGCGGTGCGCGCTGCCGCCGGACTTCTCGGAACGGTCCTGCGCGGGGATCGGCGCTATCCCGAGATCTTCGAATATCTCGGCTGGTGCTCGTGGGACGCCATGCAGATCCGCGTCTCCGAGGCGGGCTTGCTGGAAAAGTGCGAAGAGTTCCGCGATAAAGGGATCCCCGTGAAGTGGGCGATCCTCGACGATATGTGGGCCGAGATCCGGGCTTTCCGCGGGGCGAAGTACGAATCGCGCGAGGAAATGTTCCGCCTCATGCATTCCTCCGCGATGACGGACTTTGAAGCGGCCTATGACCGTTTCCCGGACGGGCTTGCGCATACCGTCGGGAAGATCCGTGAATACGGCATCAAGGTCGGCATCTGGCATCCCTCGACCGGGTACTGGTACGGACTCGATCCCGCGGGGGAGGCATATCGCAAACTCCGGGACTGTACCCCCGTCACCGCCGACGGACGCATCGTCGCGGACTGGCACGCGGAAAAAGCGTTTGGCTTCTTCTCGACCATGCACCGCTTCTTCCGGGCATGCGGCGCGGACTTTCTCAAAGTCGATAACCAGAGCATGACGCGGCGGTACTACAAGGGCATGGACACCGTCGGCCGCGTCACGCGCGAATGGCACAGCGGCCTCGAAGCGTCGGTCGGCCTGCATTTCGACAATGCCATGATCAACTGCATGGGGATGGCATCGGAGGACCTCTGGAACCGCGGATTCTCTTCGATCTGCCGGTGCAGCGACGATTTCCAGCCGGAAAACCGCCCGTGGTTCGCAAAGCACATCCTGCAGTGCGCGTACAACTCGATCCTGCAGGGACAGTTCTTCTGGAACGATTATGACATGTGGTGGACGGACGACACGCAGGCGGTTCGGAACAGCGTCCTGCGCGCCGTCTCCGGCGGTCCGATCTATGTGAGCGACGAGATCGGGCGTTCCCGGCCGGAGGTCCTGAAGCCGCTCGCCTTTGATGACGGAAGGATCCTGCGCTGTGACCGGAGCGGCATGCCGACGGTCGACTGCCTCCTCGACGATCCCCGGATGTCCGGGAAGCCCTTCAAGATCCAGAACAGGATCGGGAAGGCGGGCGTCGTCGCGGCATTCCACGTCGCGGAGCAGGACGGCGTTCTCGAAGGGATTCTCCGGCCGTCCGACGTTCCCGGTCTGGAAGGCGAGGAATTTGTCGTCTACGAGCATTTCACCGAGGGCCGCTGGCGCATTCCGAAGAACGGGGAGCTGCAAATCCGCCTCCTCGACCGGGAGGATGTGCGGCTCTATACGCTGATCCCGTACGAAAACGGCTTCGCGCCGATCGGGCGGATCGACAAATATCTCCCCTATGCGGCGATCACGGCGCAGATCGGCGAGGCGGTCTCGCTCTATGAACCCGGACCGTACGCCTATATCAAGGACGGAAGATTTTACGAAGAAGACCTTCATGCCTGAGTGAAGCGGAGGATACCCGATGATCTACCTGAAATCCTACACCCTCCCGACGCTCGAGGAAGAGCTTGACCTGGCGGAGAGGTACTGGTCTCGGAAAGCGGGCGGAAATCCACATCCCGCCGCCTATCCCTACGGCATCTTTCCGTACAAGGGCCTGCGCCGGATCGAATTCTCCGAGGTGACGATCTTCTGCGGCGGCAACGGGAGCGGGAAATCGACACTGCTCAATCTCATCGCGGAATCGCTGGGGCTGCCGCGCATCACGCCGTTCAACACGAGCCCGTACTTCCGCGAGTATATCGAACGGATGTGCAAGTGGGAGGTCCCGGAAAAACGCGGCGTCGCGCCGGGCAGCGCCATCTTCACGAGCGACGACGTCTTCTACGGCCTGATCGACCGGCGTGTCGAGAATTTCGAAACGGAGGACCGCAGGCGGGAAGCGGAGGAAGTATATCGGGAAGAGAAGGCGAAGATGATGCAGGGGGAGACCTTCAAATTCCGCTCGCTCGCCGACTACGAGGATCTCGTAAAGCGGCTCGAAGTCCGTCACAAGACCATGTCGAAGTACGTGACCGCTCACGCCGGTCAGCTCACGACGCCGGACTCGAACGGGCAGTACGCCCTGAACTTCTTCCGCGATCACTTCCGCGACGACTGCCTCTTCCTTCTCGACGAGCCGGAGAACAGCCTCAGCCCGAAGTACCAGAAGGAAGTCGCGAAGCTGATCGAGGACTACGCGCGCTTCTTCGGCTGCCAGTTCGTGATCTCCACGCACAGCCCGTTCTTCCTCTCGATGAAGGGCGCGCTGCTTTACGATCTCGACAGCCGCCCCGCTGCCGTCAAGCGCTGGTGGGAGCTTGAGAATATGATAATGACCTACGAGCTCTTCGCAGCCAACCGGGATAAATTCGAGCAGGAAAAAAGAGACTGATGATCAGTC
>JAFYBI010000481.1 GCA_017540285.1 Clostridia bacterium
CGCGGGAATACCTCCCCTTCATCGCGACGGAAAACCTCCTCATGGAGGGCGTGAAGCGGGGCGGCGACCGGCAGAAGCTGCACGAGGTCATCCGCGCGGCGTCGATGGAGGCCACGGCGGCGATGAAGCGCGGCGAGAAATGCGAGCTGCTCGCGAAGCTGGCGGCGACGGGGGAATTCCCGATGACCGAGGAGGAGATGAACGCGCTGCTCGATCCCGCGCGCTACACCGGACGGTGCGCCGAGCAGGTGGAGCGGTACATCGCCGAGATCCGCCCGCTCTTTGCGGAAGCGAACGAGGAGGAGGTCCGGATCCGTGTCTGACGCGCAGGGGCTTTCGCGTCCGAAACGCCGCGTGGCGTACCCGGAACCTTTCGCGCGCCGCCGGCTGCGTGACCGGATCATGGGCGCGCGTGCCGGACGGCGCAGAGCATGACAGCCCCCGGCGCTTCTGCCTCTTCTGTCGGGTAAAATCGCCCCATGTGTGCAAAATACCGAAAAAAATGTAGTTTTTTTCACACTTTCAGTCAAGTTTCTTTTCATTTGCTATGGATTTTGTCATAAAGATGTGATATAATAAGCAATGAAGGGATTTCCCGGAATATCAAGAAAACCAAAGAAAGAGGATTTACCATGAACAAGCAGGAACTTATCAAGAAGATCGCCGCTGACGCCGGCCTCACCCAGAAGCAGGCTGCTGCCGCTCTCGAAGCGACTGTCAATGCCATCGAGACCACCGTCGCCGATGGCAAGAAGGTCAGCCTCATCGGTTTCGGCACCTTCGAAAGCAAGAAGCGCGAAGCGAGAATCAGCCGCAATCCGCGGACCGGCGAAGCCGTCAATGTCGCTGCTTCCACTGTCCCCGCTTTCAAGGCAGGCAAGGAATTCAAGGACAAGGTCAACGGCTGAGTTCTTGACGATCCGGAGGGAACCGATGGGTTCCCTTTTTCCTTTTTTCGAGGACCATCACACGATCGGAGGAAAACCATGTTATTCTCATACAAAGGCACGGACCGGGAGCGGTTCAGCCTTCACGACTGCCGGGCGGTATCGGCTGAGCTCGTCGAGGACCGCCTGACGTTCACCTTCCCGGGCGGGATCTTCTGCGCCGATTACGGGAAGGACTGGCCGAACACCGGCGCGGCGGCGGTCGAATTCGCGCTGGATCCGCAGCGTGGATCTCACGTTGACCTGTTCCGGGAATCCGGAGAGGAAACGGTCCGCGAATGCCTCGCGCTTGAGACGCTGACGGGGAAGCTGAATGCCGGAGAATGGGAGCTCGAATTCCTCTTCCGGTACGACGGTTACGGGGAGATCCTATACATCTGCTATATCTGGGGCCTCCGGGAACCGGGGTGCTTTGAAGCGCATCTTTCCCTCGGCGTGAAGGATGCGCCGGTGTTCCGCTGGGATCCTCCCGAGACGCGCGGGTGAATGAGGAATTCAGAATTGGACCGAGGAGAACATTTTCCCGCTGCACCTTCGGCGGTGAGCTGCCCTTGATGGTGTCATTGCGAGGAAGGACCTTTCGGTCCTGACGTGGCAATCCGTACTCCTTCACGAAACATGCAGTCATACTTTGCCGCGTCAACAACACAAAAATCCCGGACCCTTTTGGGCATCCGGGACTTTGCTTTTTTATCCGTGCTTTTAAGCGCCGAGGATGTTCGAGAGCGCCTTGTCGAGCGTCTTGGCCGCGACCTTTTCCATCTTCGCGACGGCGGAGGCGACTTCGGTCTTGCCCGCGGAGGCGTTGCTCGCGAGCGCATCCTTGATGGCGGCGACGCCGAGCAGATCGCAGAGGTTGAAGCGGCCGGTCGAGAGGATCAGGTCGAGCATCTCCTTGCTCTCCTCGTCGCGGATGTACTTGAAGTTCAGCGTCGTGTCGACGTACGCCTGGCGGAGATCGCCGTGGGATTCGGCGCAGAGGTTTTCGAGGATGACGCCCGTGCGCTCCGGATCGCTGTTGGTGATCGGAATGCCGCACATCGCCGCATAGGTCGCGATGTAGGTGACGTAGTTCTTCTGCGCGTCTTCATACTTCGGGAAGGGCACGATGCCGAACTCGTTGTCCATCTCGCGCAGCTTCTTGAGGGAGCCGATCGGTTCGAGGTAGAAGAGCGCGTGGCCGGAGAGGAACACGCCGTGCCAGCCGTTCTCATACTGTGCGATGTTCTGGGTCTTGCCGTCCATGCAGACGTAGCGGCTGGTGGCGTCGGCGGAGAACATGGTGTCGACGATCTTCTCGTACACGGCGTAGAAGCGGTCGCCGAGGGTCACGTTTTCCGGGATGCCGTCCGCGTTGCGGGTGATGAGCACTTCGTCGGCCGCCATGTAGAAGGGATGGAAGCAGCCGCTGTAGCACGTGACGCCGAAGCGGTCGTTGCCGTCCATCGTGCCGTCGCCGTTGAGGTCGAGCGCCGCAGCCTCCATTTCGGCCTTCATCCGGTCGATGGTCCATGTTCCCTCCTTCACGAGGTCATAGGGATTGTCGAGCTGGTTCTGGTCGAGGAGGGAGCGGTTGTAGCCGCACATCCAGAAGGATTCCTTGAACATGAGGTGGATGTCGCCGACGAGATAGAAGAGCTTGTCGAGGATCTGGATCTCGCTCATTGCGGCGCCTTCCCACCACGGCTTCGCGAGATTGAGGGCGGAGATCTCGTTGACGTTCAGGAGCTTTCCGGAGGTGCCGAAGGCCGAGACGAAGCCCGCCTCGTTCCAGAAGCAGGCGTAGGTGTCGTCGCCCGCGGCGATGGCGGCGTTCATGCCGCTCGTGACCTCGGAATAGCAGACGAGCTGTTCCTCGATCGTGATGTTGAGCGCGTCCTCCACCTTGTGGTTCCGGTTGAAGATCGCGTCGTTGATGCCCTCGCCCGTCAGCTCTTCGGCGGACATGAGGGTGTAGGCGAAGTTCGAAATGTTGTTGAGGAAGGTGAAGGGGAAGCCGTCGTAGTCCCCGGTCGGCAGATCGGCGTAGAGGGCCGCCGTGGGATCCTCTTCTTCCTCTTCCGCGGGGGTGACGGTGCCGGGATCGGTGCCCGGCTGCGCGGCCTCGTCGCCGTTCTCCGCCGACTGGGCGCAGGAGAAGAGAGCGGGCAGGAGCATGGCGAGCGCGAGCAGGATGGCAAGCGTTTTTTTCATGTCGGACTCCTTTTCATGGTGATTCGGGGATGATTTCCTTCGTGTTCATTATACCTCCCCGGACCGGGTTTGTCAACGGCCCGGCGGGGATTTCTCCCGGTCATCCCGGAGAAATGCAGAAAAAGAGAGCGCATCCCGCGGGGGGTACGCTCTCCTCGTGATCCGTTATACGAGCTGCACCTTCACCGGCTTGCCCGTCGCCATCGATTCGTTGCAGGCCATGGTGAACGCCAGGGACTTGAACGCGTCGGCATACGGGGAGCGGACCTTCGAGCCGTCGCCGGAGATGGCCGCCTCGATGAACGTCCGGTCGCAGAGGATGCCGGCGTCGCCTTCCTCGCGGTAGAGGATGCTGTCGCCCGTCGCCTCGCCGAGCGCGCCGTCGCCCTTGATGACGAAGCCTTCCTTCTCGGGAGCCGGTTCCGCGGGCTTCTCGCCGAAGACCTCGAAGGTGTCGAGGATCTTGAGCTCCGCACGCTTGTCCGCCGCGGAGAAGACGATCTTCGAATCGAAGCTGTTGCCCGTCTTCGCGTAGTCGCCGGTGGAGATCGTGCCGATCGTGCCATTCTGGAACTTCACGATGGTCACGGAGCAGTCGTCGGTGTTGTAATCCGGGATGCCCTTCACGAAGCCGCGCGCGCCGTAGGTGCAGACCTCCTCGGGCTCGCCGAAGACGTAGCGGATGATGTCGAACTGATGGATCGTCTGCTCCACGATCTGGCCGCCGGAGAGATCCTTGTCCTTCCACCAGAACACGCCGGGAACGCCGCCGATGCGGGTGCAGTCGATGAAGACGATCTCGTTGTTTTTGCAGAATTCCATGTTCGGAGGGACGAGCTTGGAATAGCGGCACTGGAAGCCGGACGCGGTGACGAGGTTCTTCTCCGCGGCGGCGTCACGGATGCGGCGCGCGAGGTCGAGATCGAGCGCGAGGGGCTTCTCGACGAAGAACGGGATGCCGCGCCGGATCGTTTCGAATTCGATCTCCCCGTGGCAGTACGGCGGGATGCAGATGAAGACCATGTCCGGCTTGATCTCGTCGTACATTTCGATATAGTTGGTGAACGCCTTGCCGCTGCCCGCTTCCTTCACGAAGTTCTCAGCGCGCTCGGGGATCAGGTCGCAGAAGCCGGCCAGTTCCACGATGTCCGTGAACTGCTTGAAGTGGCCCAGGTGATAGCCGCCGATGCC
>JAFYBI010000482.1 GCA_017540285.1 Clostridia bacterium
ATGTGATCCTTTGCTTTCAAAGATAGAAAGTGCGATTTGTGCAGGTGCGCACTTCTTGGTTCTGCGCGGCTGCGCGTGCAGGGATGTGATTCCGCAAGCGCAGCCGCGCAGGCTGCATAAACGCCTTTTGCCCGCGGGGGCTCCCCGTCTTGCGAAGTGAGCCCGCCTTTCGTCTCCGGGCACCGCCCGGCTGCGGTGCTCTTACCCCAAGAGCGCCATCTCTCCGAACTGCACGATCCCGTCGTTCTTAATGACGAATTTGTAGTACTGATACGTCCCCGGCGAATCGAAGGCGAAGACGCTCCACGAGAAGTTCGCGGCGGGCAGGACGTCCCGGCCGTTCTTCACCTCGGTCATCTTCTCCCAGTTTTTGCCGTCGTTCGAGCCGTAGATCGTCCACTTCTGCGGGTTGCGGGTGGTGTAGTTCCGCGTGTCGTTTGCCGTCATCAGCGCGTAGTGCGTCGGCGAGACCTCCTTCTTCAGCGTGAAGACGACCTCGGTGTCGCCCCACCACGGTTCCCAGCAGTATTTCGTGCCTTCCTCGCCGTCGAAAAGGTTCTCCACTCCCTCGCCGCCGAAGCCGTCGAAGTTGGTCTCGACCTTCTTCACGCCGACCTCGTCCGTCAGGTTCGTCAGCGATTTGAAGAGCTTCTCGGCGTCCTTGTCGATGAAGCCGCCGTCGTCCGCGTCACGGCTCCCGCCGAAGCGCATGGTCGTGAAATCGGGAAGATGATACGTCTCGTCCAGCCAAGCGACGCGCTGCTCGATCCACGAGGCGAGGTATTCATAGTGCGCCGTGTAGGTCTTGAGCCGCCGGATCGCCTCGGTCTCGCGGTTCTGCGTGGTACCGAAGATCGGCCAGCGGATGAAGTTGCGCTCGTAGGAGCGGAGCTTTGACGCCCCTTCCTCGCGCACCATGCCGGGGAGGATGTCGATGTGCGTCGCCTTGACCTCGTCCCAGCGCTTCACGACGAGCTCGCGGAACCACTCGTGCTCCATCGCGCGGTAGTGCCACGGATTGCCGCCGCCGGAGCCGGACCGCGTCGCCGCGAACAGCCCGTCGATCGTCTCCTCGCCTTCGTTCGCGTTGCCGAGCGAGAGGTCAAAGTCCCAGAGCGGGCCGAGGAAGAGCTTGCCGTCCTTTTCCTTATAGAGATAGTAGCTGTCCCAGCCCACGTCGAGGTTCTTCACGACCTCTTCGGTGAGGTAGGTATCGACCATGGAATCCACGTCCATGAGCCGCTCGATCTCCGCGCGGTCGCCGCCCTTCAGGGCGATCATGCACTGGTCCATATAATCGGTGATGAAGCGCAGCTGGTCGGCATAGACCTCGCTGTCCTCCGAGAGGTCGCTGTGGACTTTATACGGCCTGCCGCCGAGGAAGATGACGTCGCCGTCCGCGTAGCTCGAAAGCTCCACGAGGTAGCCGATGTCGACCTCGGTCTCATAGCCGTCGGTGTCGATGTTCACGCGTGCCTTGGAATCGCGGATCTCCTCGGCCAGGAGGTAGACGCCGCGGTACTCGCCGTTGAAATAAACGTCCACGGACATCGAAGCCGGGGAGAAGTCGATGCCGTCGAAGGACCGCGCCAGCTCGAGGGAGACGTGGTTGCGCTGCAGGGACTGGTCGCAGACGTTCGCGAGGAGCACCCAGACCTTGTCCTTGCCCGTGCCGAGCCCGAAGAGGTTGACCTTCTCCGGGAATTTCATCTTATAGGACTTTTTCTCGTAGCCCCAGGAGTTGTTGCCGCGGCCGCGGATCTGGATGGTCTCGCTCACCCGGTCGGCGGCGGATTCGCTGTAAATGCGGAAGTCCGCCTGGATGTAGTCCTTCTTGGACTGCACCTCGCGGCCGGTCGACGTGTCGATGGCGATGACGGGCATGTCGAGGACATCGTAGTCAAAGATCGCCGTGAGGAGCGTGCTCTCCGAGAGGTTCTCGATGGAGTCCGAACGCACGGGATCGGTCACGCCGTCGGACCAGCGCACGAAGCGGTAGCCGAAGTTCGGGACCGCCTCGACTTCCTGTGCCTGGCCGTTGAGCTTGCGCAGACCGCCGTTCGTGATCTTGCCGGCGGGCTCGTAGTTGACGACGTACTTGACGTAGAGGATACCGTCGTCCGGGATGCCCTCTTCGTCGGCGGGCTCTGTGGGGAGCCAGACGCCGTCGTCGCCGGGA
The DNA here is from genome assembly GCA_017540285.1 of Clostridia bacterium. Taxonomy (GTDB): domain Bacteria; phylum Bacillota; class Clostridia; order Oscillospirales; family CAG-272; genus UMGS1696. The sequence goes on from JAFYBI010000482.1 coordinate 2,180, forward strand.
CCGTCCTGCGCGGGGGAGACCTCCGTTTCCGCCGGTTCGTCGGTTCCGGATGCGGCGGGTTCGGTTTCGGCGGGGCCGGCGGTGCCGCTCTGGGAAGGCTTCGGAGACGCCGGCGCGACCTTCTGGCAGGCGGGGGTGAGGATGAGGAGCGCCGCCAGGAGGCAGAGGATGCCGCGGCGGAAGGTGTTGTGGATCATGCTGTTGTTTCCTTTACAAATGGTTGGCAATTCAATACTCGTCGCTCTCGTCGTAGAGCTTCTCGTCGACCTCGGCGAGGGAAAAGATCGTCTTCGGGCCGGGATCGCGCTTCACCCATTTGCCGTCGGTGAAGTCCGGGATCGCGACGGGCGCGCTGCCCATGGCGATGGACTCCTCGGAGAGCTCGGCGACGGCCATGAGAGTAGCGGAGTCGTAGACGTCGATCGGGGTCTGGATCTTCCGGCGCACGGCGTTCAAGAACGCCCGCATGACGAGCCAGTCCATGCCGCCGTGTCCGCCCGTGAAGGCGCCCGCGCGGGACTTCTTCCAGAGCGGATGCTCGAACTCGTCCCAGTACTTCTCTATCGGCTCCCAGCTCTCGCCCGGGGAACGTCCCTCGATGTGGAGCGCGTGCAGATCCTCCATCCAGAGACCCTTGGTGCCCTGGACCCGTCCGCCCCGTGAATACGGACGCGGCGAGGAGGTGTCGTGCGTCAGGACGATGGTCTCGCCGTTCGCGCAGCGGATCGTCGTCGTGACGATGTCGCCGAGCCGGATGTCTGCCTTTGCAAGCGGATGATCGGGGCCGAAGTGGTCGCGCACGTATTTCTGGAGGCCGCGGGATTTGGTCGCCATGGAGTTGAGGCTCATGAGGCGGTTGCCGCGGTTGATGTCGAGATACGTCATGATCGGGCCGAGCTCGTGCGTCGGGTAGAGTTCCGCGTTGCGGTGCAGGTACTGCCATGTCCGCTCGTGGTCGCGCTCCATGCCGTTGGAGATCGAGCGCAGGTCGTGCTGATACCCGCCCTGGCAGTGCAGGATCTCGCCGAAGAGACCCTTCTTGATCATGTTGAGGACGGTCATCTCCTCGCGGTTGTAGCAGCAGTTTTCCATGAGCATGCAGGGGATGCCGGTCTCCTCGTAGGTGCGGACAAGGTCCCAGCACTGCCGGATGGACTGCGCCGGGCCGACCTCGAAGGCCGCATACCGTCCGCTCTTCATCGCGGCGATGGCGATTGGAACGTGATCGTTCCAATAGGTCGTGATGAGGACGGCTTCGCTCCCGTCGTCCCGGGCGAGGACCTCGCGGTAGTCGACCGATCCGAAGACCTCATGGCCGTAGCGTTCGGCGCACATCGCGCGCGCGGCCTCCATGCGGTCCTCGTGCTTATCGCAGACGGCGGTGATCTCCACATCCTCCATTTTGAGGAGCTCGCCGAGCCACCACTTGCCCCGTCCGCCGATTCCGATGACGCTCATTCTGATCGTTTTCATAAACGCCTCCTGTGACGCGAGATTTCGATTTTTCGTTTCCTTCATTATAGCAGACCGGACTGCGAATGTCAAGAAGGAGTGCGCGAAGAACGGACGCACATTCCGTCTGCGCGGCCGCTCGGCGCAAGCGCCTCGCTTCACCCGATCCGCACGGATCCGCGCCAGCACATCCGTCCGCCCTCGCAGAGGAGCAGATCGATCGCGCCGGGTTCGATGCGGCGCACGCAGTCCCGTCCGAGGACGGCAAGCACGTCGGGCGTGATCCGGAGCGTGACGTCCGCCGATCCGCCTTGCCCGAGCGATACGCGGGTGAAATCCCCCAGCTCGGCGAGGCGCGGGATCACCGATCCGCTGCGGCGGTGCAGGAAGAGCATCGGGACCGCATCCCCCGCCGCCCCGCCGGTGTTCTTCACCCGGAACATGAGATCGATCCCCTTCTCCCGCACGTCTGCCGGGAGGGGCGCCGGGCTGCGCGGGTCTCCGGGGACAACGGTTTCTTCGCCCACCGCGACCTGCACGCCGTCGAGCGCGAAATCCGTATAGCTGAGGCCGAACCCGAAGGAATAGTCCGGGCCGCCGGGGGTGTCCGAGTAGCGGATATCGTAGGACGCACGGCGGTTGTAGGCAGCCGGGATCTCGCCCGTCGTCCGCGGAATCGAAACGGACAGCCTCCCCGAGGGATTCGTCTCCCCGAAGAGGATCTCCGCGGCAGCCAGCCCTGCTGCCGGTCCGGCATAGAACGCCGCGAGCAGGCCGTCGGCGAGGGGGGCGTAAGAATCCGATGCATACGGACGGCCCGCGTTCAGCACGACGATCAGGGGCTTGTCCGGGATCGCCTCGCGGACAGCGGCCAGAAGCCGTCTCTGCCAGGTGGGGAGCGCAATGTCCGAGACGTCGACGCCCTCGCCGCAGTCGGTGAGATTCCGGGTGCGATCCCGGTCCTCCGTCTGCCGCGCCGCGCCGTTGTCCTCGAAGGTCATGCCGTGGAAGCGCGAGGACGATCCGCCGAGCACCACGACCGCCGCCTCCGCCCGGGTCGCCTTTTGCGCCGCTCCGCGGATGTATTCGTCAAGCGCCGCCTCGTCCTTCGGGATGGGACCGACATGGTCGAGGACTGCGCAGCCCGAATCCACGAGGATCTGCCGGATGCCCGCGAGATAGGACACGGCTCCCCCGGGCTTCTGCGGCGGGGTGTAGTCGCCGAGCTGCGCGTAGACGTCGTCGGCAAACGGCCCGATGACGGCGAGGGATCCGATCGATTTCGAGAGGGGCAGGACGCCGTCCCGGTTCTTCAAAAGCACGATCGATTCCCGCGCGAGGCGCACCGTCTCCGGATGCTCCGCCATCGTGCAGACCTTCGGCTCGCCCTCCTCAAGGAAGGGATGCTCGAAGAGGCCGCGCGCGAATTTCAGCGTCAGCACGCGCCGCACCGCCTCGTCGATCCGCTCCTCGGAGACCAGCCCTCTTTCGACCGCCTCCTCGAGCGCCGTGAAGCCGCGGTCCCAGAGGCTGACGTCGACGCCCGCGTTGATTGCAACCGCACCCCGCGAGACGAAGTCCGGCGAGGAAACCAGATCCAGCCGATCCACCGCGACGCCGTCCGCCATGACGATGCCGCCGAAGCCGAATTCGCCGCACAGCACGTCCCGGAGAAGCCACGGATTGCCGTGGCACGGGATGCCGTCGATCTCGTTGTACGCCGCCATGACGCCCGAAACGCCCGCTTCCGCCGCCGCGCGCACCGGGGGAAGATGGATCTCCCGGAGCTCCCGCTCGCCGATCCGGGCCGCGCTCGCGTTGACGCCGCCCGTGGTCTCGCCCTGCGCCGCGCAATGCTTCGCCACGGCATCCATACCGCCGCGTCTGAGGCCGCGCACCGCCGCCCCTGCCAGCCTCGCGGCAAGGGTGGGATCCTCGGAATAGCATTCCTCGCTCCGGCCCCAGCGCGGATCCCGGCACATATCGAGCATGGAGGTGAGCGCGAGATCGGCGTGGAGGGCCTTCATCTGCGCGCCGACGACGGCAAACGCCTCCTCCGCGAGCGCGGGATCGAAGGTGCAGCCGAGGGCGAGGTTGACCGGCAGGAGATAGCCGCCGAGTGCCTGATGCCCGTGCGGGCTTTCCTCGCAGAGCAGGACGGGGATCCCGAATCGGGAATGCTTCATGACGGTGCGCTGGACCTCGTTGTAAATACGGGGCGCGGCGTCGCCGACGAGGCCGTTCGTAAAGTCCTTCGCCGACCATGGGTCCGCGCGGTAGAGACCGTAGAGGAGGCCGATGCCGCCCCAGCGCTCGACCTCCACGAGGAATTCGTCGGACAGGGTGAAATCGTCGCCGTCCCGGGTATAGCTGTCAAAGCCGTGCAGCCGCTGATTGAGCTGGCCGACCTTTTCTCTGAGGGTGAGGCGGGCGGTGAGGTCCGCAGCGCGCGCACCTTTGACGCGCGCTCTTCCTGACTCACGGCACTGCCCGGCGTAAGTGCCTCCACGCCGGCAGAAGAAGCGCTACCGTCCTTCTTCCGGATGCTCCCGTCCCTGCTTGCATCCCGCCGCGATTTGTGGTATAATGGAAACAACAAAATTCCCCGAAGGAGTACCCCCATGCTGCCATACGAAAACCCCGCGCTCTCCCCCGCGGAACGCGCTGCGGACCTCACCGCCCGCCTC
>JAFYBI010000483.1 GCA_017540285.1 Clostridia bacterium
CGAAAGCGGCCGGAGATCTGTCTGCTTTCATCATAATGAAATAAATGAAACATAAACTTCGCTTTTCTGATTCTTCCGACTGCTTTCAGGCGGAAAATCATAAAGGCGAAGTTTATATTTCCGGAAATACCGAAGAATGTTCCGCCGCATGAAGCCCCATATTGTGCGTCGGAGGGGCGAAATCCGGGAATCATCGTCCCTCTTCCGCCCGGAACGCCCGAAAGTCCCGCCGGACAGTCCGGATTTTTGGCAGTTTCCGTATTTACATTTTCCGTATTTTTGCAGAATTAAATCAAATTTTCGCCCTGATTCATTATTCGGAAACAAATACATGATAAAATATATAACGGCAGTCAGTTGCCCGTTGTTTTTGTACTCACCGGGGCATAATAGCTACTGCGTTTATATATTATATATATTATTTACGGAGGAAGTCCGGAGAGAACCGGACAAAACGACATGTACGACAAGCTGGCATATGTGGGGGAGCAGTTCCGTCTTCCCGGGAAATTTTACGCGTATGAAACGGTCAAGAACGGAAACATCAATTCCACCTACAAGGTCACCTACCGCGGCGACGACGGAAAACTGAAATCCTACATCGTTCAGAAGATCAACACCAACGTCTTCAAGAACCCCGAAAACATCATGGAAAACATCGACCGGGTCACCTCCCATATCCGGGAGCGCAACCCGGACGGCGTTTCCCTTCATTTCCACCATACCGCGGACGGGAAGAACTACCTCTACGACGAGGACCACGCCTTCTGGCGCGTCATGAACTACGTCGATTCCATCACCTTCGACGTGTGTGACGACCCGGCCGTGATCTCCGCCACCGGCGAGGCCTTCGGACGCTTCCAGAACCAGCTCTCCGATTTCGACGGCTCCGTCCTGCACGAGACCATCCCGGATTTCCACAACACGCACAAGCGCCTCGACAAGCTCTTCGACGACGTGGCCGCCGACCGACTCGGCCGCAACGACGAAGCCGCCGCGGAAATCGAGACGATCTCCGCTTACCGCTTCCAGGCCGGACGGCTCAGCGAGCGCTATGCGAACGGCGAGTTCCCGGTCCGCGTGACGCACAACGACACCAAGTCCAACAACGTCCTGTTCGACCGTTTCACCAAGCGTCCGCTCGTGGTCATCGACCTCGACACGGTCATGCCCGGCATGGCGATGTATGATTTCGGCGACGCGGTGCGCTTTATCTGCAACACCGCCGCGGAGGACGAACCGGATCTTCGCCGGGTGTACTTCGACACCTCGAAATTCCGCGCGTTCTGCCACGGGTATCTCAGCGAGGTCAAGGATTCGCTGACGAAGGACGAGATCGATTCGCTCGTGCTCGCCGCCTTCTCCATCACGGTGGAGCTCGCGTCGCGCTTCCTCGACGACTATCTGACGGGCGACACGTATTTCAAGGTCAATTATCCGGGCCACAACCTGGTCCGCACCCGCTGCCAGCTCCAGCTCGCGAAGGATATCCTGCGCAAGAAGGACGAGCTCGAATGGATCGTGAGCGAATCCATCGAGGGCTAAACAACAGGAAAAGAGCCGCTGTTCCGTTCAGCGGCTCTTTTGCGCGGTCTGCGCCGCATCATGCGTCCCCCTGCGACGCGCTTTCCTCGAAGGCCAGGATGTCCCGGCAGAGGTCGGCGGCGTCGCGGGAGCAGCCTCTCGCTTCCAGCTCCCCGAGCTTGTCTTCGAGCTGTCTCATGCCCGTTTTCGTTCCCTTCGCGATCATGGCCGCCATGTGACGGGGCGTCGGATCCATCATCGTGTTCATCATGATGCCGCCGCGTGTCACCGCCTTTTTGAGGACCGACGGCTCCTGCGGTTTGACTGCTCTGCGCTTCAGCAGCTTCGCCGTCCGGACCGTGAATTCCGCGTACTGCTCGAGCTGCGCGGTCACCGCGGACATCAGGTCTCTGTCCCGGATCTTCGGGACCATCGCCGCGAGGCTGTCGGTCCCCATCTTCACGTTCCGGTACATCTCCGCGAGCAGCTCCACCGTCGCCGCGTCGTTTGCGTTGGTGTGATCCATGTTGTTTCCTCCGCTTTTGTGATTCGGGTCATTCGGAGGATTCCCGGAAAACGGCGGAAATATACGAAAGCCGCACGGTTTCTCGCCGCGCGGCCGTTTTTCATTTGGATTCTTTCTTCCCGATCCGAAACAGTCGCTTCAGAAACGGGACGCACAGCTTCGGGCTTTTCCAGATCACGACCTTCATGTCACACCTCCGCACGCCTGCGTTCTTCGTTCGTTCCATGATATGCCGCGATCGGGGAAAGGTTCGGCGTCACCTCCGGCTCGTGATGAGGAAGGCCTCGCCCTCCACGATGACCGCCGCCTCCCCGTCCGTCACCTCGTTCGAGACGCCGTAGGAGGGATGCGCGCGGTCGAGGACTGCCCGCTCCAGGGGATATTTCGCTCCCCGGATCGTCACACGGCACGTCCCCGCCGTGATGAGCGAGAAATACCCGCCCTCGTCCGGCACCGACGCGCTCTCATCCCGCAGGACGCGGACCGTGTTGTCCCCGTCGGTGAGGACGGCTTCCATGCCCCGGTCCCGGAGCGCGGCGAGCAGGAAGAGGTTCGCGAGCTCGTGATCGAGCCGTCCGCCCGTCCCGCCGACGATGCACAGCTGCCGGAAACCGCGCGCCTGTGCAAAATCCGCCGCGAGGACCGTGTCCGTCACGTCCTTCTCTGCGGGGACCCGGACGACCTCGATCCCCTCCGGCAGCGGATCCGTATAGGAGTCAAAGTCCCCCATCAGGATGTCGGGCCGGATCCCGAGCGCTTTTGCGGTCCTGAGGCCGCTGTCCGCCGCGATCACGATCCCCGGGTGCGCGGGCAGCCGTTCCCGCACCGCGTCGATATGGCAGAATCCGCCCGTTAAGATCACCGCGATCCCTCGTTCTGACGTCGTTTCCATTCCGGCACGCTCCTTTGTTCTTCATAGATCCGCACATAGCTCTCATGGCGGCTTGCGGCAATCCCGCCGGCGTCCCGCTTGGCGAGCACCGCGCACCCCTCCTCCCGCAGGTGGGTGCATTTGGTATACCGGCACTTTCCGAGGCAGTCCCCGAATTCCCGGAACGAGGAGGCGAGCTCGTCGTAGGGGAAGAAGTCGAACCGCGTGAAGTCGAGCATCGAGAAGCCCGGCGTGTCGGCGATCCAGAAGGTCCCGCCGTCCATGTCCATCGGCCAGAGCTCGACGTGCCGCGTCGTGTGGCGCCCGCGCTCGGTCTTCCGGCTGACGCTGCCCGTCGCAAGGCGGAGGTCCGGGAAGAGCGCGGTCATGAGGGTGGACTTCCCCGCCCCGGACGCCCCGGCGAAGGCCCCGCTCACGTGTCCGCCGTCGGGAGCGTCGAGCGCGCGTTCGCGGATGTACCGCCGGAGCGCGTCCACACCCTCTCCGCCCGCCGCCGAGAGCGGAAAGACACGGTATCCTGCCGTCCCGTAGATGCGCGCGATCTCTCGGGCCTTCTCCGGGTCGAGATCCGCCTTGTTCACGACGATGACCGTCTCGATCCCGTAGTTCTCCGCGATGACCGTCAGCTTGTCCGCGGTCAGGAGGTCCGGCTCGGGCGCGGCGCACGGGATCACGGCGAAGAGGATGTCGAGGTTGGCTACCGGCGGACGGATCAGGAGGCTCCGCCGCTCTTCCACCGCGTCGATCACATAATCCACGTCGACCCCGCGGTCCCGCTTCTCCGGCCGCTTCATCCGGCTCCCGCCTCGCCGTCCGGCTTCCCCGTCCTCCGGGGGGATCAGAGGTTCGCGCCGGTCCGCTTCCGTGGCGAGCTCCACCCGCACGTCGTCCCCGACCGTCGGCGAGAGCTTTTTCTGGCGCAGGATCCCCCGGGCGCGGCAGAGGATCTCCTCCTCCGGGCGCTCGGCGAGGCGCACACCGTAGAGACCGCCCACGCCGCGGGTGACAATGCCGCGCATCGTATCCTTCATAAGAGACAACGGCGGGGAAAACCCGTGTGAGATTTTCCCCGCTTTCCTTTCGTATTGGTTTCGGACGCCTTACGGCTGATACCCCGAGCCGTAGAAATCGTCGCCGACGAAGATCCATCCGCCCGCGCCGCCAGCACCGGAATCGTACCAGTCGCCGTCCCCCTCGGAACCGCTGTCCACGGTCCCGTCGGACCAGCTGAAGCCGCCGCCCCCGGTTCCCGAGGAATCGGATCCGGACGTGTCGCCGCCGGATACCGGTCCGGGATCGGTCGTGACGGGCTGCTCGGTCACGGGAGGCTGTTCGGTCGTACCCGACCCTGTACCCGTATCCGTGCCGCTCCCCGCGTTCCAGTCGGAGACACCGCCGTCCCATGTCGTCCCGCCGCCGTTCCAGTTGCCCCAGGAGGTCCCGGCATCGGTCGACGTGCCCGCTCCGGTATTCCCGGCTGACGCGGTATCGGTGCCGTTTTCCGGCTCGTCGGTTTTTTCATCCTTTTTCTCGTCGTTCGAGAGGAGCAGCTTGTCGTTCGACCATGTGTAATCGCTCTTCTCGGGGATGCGCGTTCCGTCTCCGGTGTAATAGGAGCCGCCCGAGATGGTAAGCTCCAGACCGTCGAATTCCGCGACGGACTGCCACGGTTCGATGCTCTGCTTCATCACCGTTCCCACGGGCGTCTGCCACGACTGCGCATAGATCACGCGGCTGACGGTCACGCGGTTCTGCTTGGCGAGGATATACGCCTCGGCCTCCGAATGCCCGATGAAATCGGGGACGACGGTCTGTGTCTGTTCGCTGCCGTTGCTGACGTAGACCGTGACGATCTCGTTTTCCTTCATGACCGACCCGACCTCGGGTTCCGTGCCGATCACGTAGCCGACCTCGAAGACGGAGTTCTCGACGTTCTCCGTCCGCACGCGCAGACCGAGCTTGCGCAGCTCCGCTTCGACGAGGCGGTAGTCCCGCACGGAATAGTCCGCCAGGGTGATCGTCTTCTCGCCCTGCGAAACGGTGAGCGTGAGCTCGCATTTCTGCTTGCCGGGGAGGATCTTGCGGACCTCGCCGGGCAGCGGCTCCTGCTCTACGATGACGTTCGCGGCCGCCCTGTCGTTATATTGGAAGACGATCTTGTAGTCGTAGCTGTCGCCGTTCTTCTTCAGCCAGTCCTCGAGCCGCTCGTCGTAAATGTGCCCGACGAATTCGTCGACCGTCAGCATGCGGTAGTTGTTCATCGAACTGTTGAAGAAGAGCTTGTTGACGAGGTAGTACGCCGCGATGCCAGCCGTGATGAGGAAGGCCAGCGTCACGCCCATGATGATCGGGAACATGGCGCGGCTCGACTTCTTCGTGACGGTCCTGACGGGCGTGCTCTTCGCCGTCTTCTTCTGCGGCTTGGCTTCCTTGAAGATGATCTTCGGATTCTCGCGCAGCTTGACGAGATGTCCGAGCATTTCCTCCGCGCTCTGATAGCGTTCGGCGGGATCCTTCTCCATCGCCTTGAGGATGATCTGCTCGAGTCCCTGCGGGATGTGCGGGTTGATCTCGCGCGGCGCGGTGGGTTCGTCGTTCACCTGTCTCAGCGCGATGGAGACCGGCGTGTCGCCCGTGAAGGGGAGCTGCCCCGTCGCCATTTCATACATCATGACGCCGAGGGAGTAGAGGTCGCTCCGCCCGTCGATCTCGCCGCCCGTGACCTGCTCGGGGCTGATATAGTAGACCGTGCCGATCGCCTTGTCGGTGACGGTAACGGTTTCCGCGTTCGGGCGCTTGGCGATGCCGAAGTCCATGACCTTGATGACGCCGTTTTTGAGGAGCATGATGTTCTGGGGCTTGATGTCCCGGTGCACGATCCCCTTCTTGTGCGCGTGGTCGAGGGCGCGGAGAATCTGCGTGGTGTAGCTGATGATTTCGCGAAGGTTCAAAACCTCGCGGTGCTGCATGTAGTTCTTGAGGGTGATGCCCTCGACGAACTCCATGACGATATACTTGATGTTCTCCCGCACGCTCACGTCGTAGATGCTGGTGCAGTTGGGGTGCGAGAGCATGGCGACGGTTTTCGATTCGTTGATGAACCGTCTGACGGACTCCTGATCTTCGGCAACCTCGTCCTTCAGGATCTTGACGGCCACGGTGCGGCGCATGAGCAAATCGGTCGCCTTGAAGACGATCGCCATGCCGCCCACGCCGATGACCTTTTCGATCCGGTACCGGTTGTCGAAAACAAGTCCGACGTATTTTTCATATACATCCATCATAGCGATGCGCTCCGATCCATCCAGTTCATACCGACAGGACGACGGCCGTGACGTTGTCGGTGCCGCCCCGTTCATTCGCGAGATCGATGAGACGCTCGCATGCTTTCTGAGCCGATTCCGCGGACATCATGACCGGAAGCTCCGGCCAGGGGGACGCCTCGCAGACGATTTCGCGGATCTCCTCCGGCTCCACGTGGTTGGTCAGTCCGTCCGAACAGAGGATATACACCGAACCGGGGGCCGCGGTCTCTTCGAAGAAATCGGGATCGACCGTTTTGTAAGTACCGACGCAGCGGGTGATGATGTTCCGATTGCGGCTGGTCTTCGCCTGTTCCGCGGTGATGCGGCCGGAATCCACCCACTCCTGCACGACGGAATGGTCGTGGGAAATCTGTCTCACGCCGGATGCGTCCGCCAGATAGAGGCGGGAATCCCCGACGTTGACGGCGTAGACGTGCTGACCGAGCAGAAGAAGCCCGACGAGCGTGGTGCCCATGCCCTCGAGCGCGGGATCGTCCTGCGCCGTCCGGTAAACCGCGCGGTTCGCTTCCGTCACGGCTTTCGACAGGATATCGACGATCTCGTCGCCCGGCAGTCCGAAGAACGAGGGATTCTTCTTCTCCGCCTCGTCCATGACCTCCGCGAAAGCGCGCACCGCCACGGCAGACGCGGTATCCCCTCCGTTCGCGCCGCCCATGCCGTCGCAGACAAGCGCGTACAGGACATCCTGCGCGTATTTGTGGATGATGAAATTGTCCTGGTTGGCAGAGCGTCTTCTTCCTACGTCAGTCTTACCGTAAAAAAACATGTGACATCTCCTCGATCTTCCCTGATTGCTCAGGATCCGTCTCACGGACAGGCGTCGGAGCGGCCGGATGCGCGTTCCCTTCCGGGTCGGCGGGGATATGAGCCGCGGGCATACTGGTATCTAATGTATTATACGTCAAATATATTGACAGTTCTTTCGGATTTCTTGAATTCTCTTCGTTTATCACGTGAAAAGGCGGTGAATATTTGGGGATTCGGAGGAAAATCCGCCTCCGCTCCCGTCCGGTTTTTGTGGATTGCGCACCTCAGGCACCGGACTCCGCCGCACCGGTCTCTCCCCCGGCAGTCTGTCTGCTCAGGCGGAGCTGTCCGCAGGAGGCGTTGATGTCCGCCCCGAGACGACGGCGGATCGTCGCGTTGACGCCGTGGGAGACGAGCTCGTTCATGAATTCGTTCGCACGGGCCCGCAGCGGCGTCGCAAGCCCCGTTTCCTTCACCTCGTTGAGCAGGATCAGATTGACGTGGCACGGCGCGCGCATGCCCTTTCTGAGCACGTTCGCGAGGCGCGCGGCATCCTCCCGGCTGTCGTTTTTTCCGGCGATCAGCGTATATTCGAAGGAGACGCGGCGTCCGGTCTTTTCGAAGTACGCGCGGCAGGCCGCAAGCAGCTCGGCGATGGGATACCGCCGGTTCACGGGCATGAGCGCGCTCCGCGTTTCGTCGTCCGAGGCGTGGAGCGAGACCGAGAGGGTCACGGGGAGCCCTTCCTCCGCCAGATCGTAGATGCGCGGGACGAGGCCGCAGGTGGAGAGCGAGACGTGCCGCAGTCCGATCCCCATGCCCCGCTCGTCTGAGACGAGACGCAGGAACCGGACGACGCTGTCGTAGTTGTCGAGCGGCTCGCCGATGCCCATCAGGACGATCCCGTCGACGCGCTCGCCCGTGTCATACGCGGTGACGGCGGCCTGTCCGAGGATCTCGGAGGCGGTGAGGTTCCGCGCCTTGCCGTTCAGCGTGGACGCGCAGAACCGGCATCCCATCGCGCAGCCCGCCTGCGAGGAGACGCAGAGGGAGGTCCCGTGCTCGTAGTGCATGAACACCGATTCGACGCACTCGCCGTCGGTCATGCGGTAAAGGTATTTGACGGTCCCGTCGATCGCGGAGACCAGCTTCCGCTCGACGGCGGGCCGGC
>JAFYBI010000484.1 GCA_017540285.1 Clostridia bacterium
AAATGCGTACCTTGTTCAGGTACGCACTTTCTGTATTGGTGAACGGGCGTGCGAAGTGCGCCCGTCTCTTGTCTCCGGGCACCGCCCGGCGCAAGCGTCAGCGCGCAAGCAAAAGAAAAGGCGTGCCTTTTCAGACACGCACTTTCTATTTTGGTGAACGAACTTGCCGCAGGCGAGTTCGTCTCCTGTCCCCGGGCACCGCCCGGTTGGTGAACGGGCGTGCGAAGTGCGCCCGTCTTTTGTCCCCGCGGACCCCGCGGCCTGCCCGGCTTCGTTTATTCGAGCCCCAGCGCAGCCTCCAGACTGGCCTGCGGCATATACCCGACGGACGTCGCCGTCACCTTGCCGCCTTCCATCTTCACGACGAACGGGATCGACGCCACGCCGAACTTCGCCGCGAGGGTGCTCTCCTCGTCCACGTCGACCTTGCCGACCTTGATTTTGCCGTCATACTTCTCGGCGATCTTCGCCACGATCGGCGCGAGCATCCGGCACGGACCGCACCACGTCGCCCAGAAGTCGATCACCACCGGGATCTCCGACTGAAGGACCTCTTTTTCAAAATTTGCCGCCGTAATTTTCAATTCTGCCATTGTGATCGTCTCCTTTGCTTGATAATCATTCCTTGCCGGGGAGCATCCCTTCGATCCCCGCCCGGAGCGTCTCTTCGTCCATCGCGCCGAGGTGCGTCGAGACGAGACCGCCGTCCGCGTCGACGAAAACCGTCAGCGGGATCGCGTTCACTGCATACGCCGCCGCGCCGGAGAAGTCCGAATCAAAGTACAGGGGATAGGAGTATGCCGCTTCCTCCGTGAACGCCGCGGCGCTCTCGACCGTATCCCGCTCTCCGTCCGTGAGATCCACCATGAGGAAGGTCACGTCCTCACCGTATTCCGCATACGCCGCGTCGAAGTACGGCAGTTCCATGCGGCACGGCGGGCACCACGTCGCCCAGAAATTCACGACGACGGGCTTGCCGCGCAAGGACGAAAGCGACACCGCGTTCCCCTCCCGGTCGTACACCGTGAAGTCCGGAGCCGCTTCGCGGGTTTCCCCGCCCGCCTGAGCGGCTTCCGAACCCGCGCCGGCTCCCTCCGACGGGGCTGAGGCGACCGTGTCCGGATCGGCGGCGGACGGATTCATCGGCTTCACCCGCCCCGACAGCGTCCGGTAGCCGACGTAAGCGCCGACGAGGACGAGAAGCAGGAGAACGAGGAGGAGAAGCGTTTTCCGCCCCTGTGTTTGCTGTTCCATCCAGTCACCTCCGGTCTGTTTGCCGTTCGTCAGAGCGCGGGCAGGGCCGCCATCAGCCGGTTCATCCATCCGGCTGCCATGGCGACGCCGATCAAAATCAGAAAGCATCCGCACACGATGTTGAGGACCCGGTAGTGCCGCTTGAGCGCGCCCGAGAGGGTTTTCAGCCGTCCGACGGTCAGCGCGGCGAGCACGAAGGGGATCCCGAGACCGAGGGAATACGCGAGCAGCAGAAGGGCTCCGGTCCCCGCGCTCCCCGCCGTCGACGCCATGAGGATCGCCGAGCCGAGGAAGGCCCCGACGCACGGCGTCAGGCTCACCGAATAGATCACGCCGAAGAGGAAGGCGGACAGGATGCCCGTCACCTCGGGCGCGCGCTTCATGCCCCGGAAGAAGGGCAGCGACACGTCCGCGAGGAACGAGATCCCGAAGAGGATCACGACGATCCCCGAGATCACGCGCACCGCCGTCCGGTACCGCGCAAGGAATACCCCGACCGTCCCGGCAAAGACGCCGAGCGCCGTGAAAACGACGGTGAATCCCAGAACAAACGCCAGCGCGTTCCGGATCGCCGCGCCCCCGCCGTCCCGCTCATCCGCCGATCCCGCGAAATAGGAGAGATAGACGGGGAGCATCGGAAGCATGCAGGGGGAGAGGAACGAGAGGATCCCTTCGAGAAAGGTGATGAAAAACTGCATCGTCAGTTATACAGGAACTGGTGGATCCTCGTCGCCGTCGAGCCGATGTCGAAGGACAGGATCTCGAGGCCGTTGTACCACGCGTTCTTGTACGCGTCGGAGTACGGCACCTGCTGCGTGCTGATCGCGAGGTTCGAGCCCTGCGTGGAGACGGACAGCGCCAGCGCCGTCAGGGACGTCAGCGGGATGTTGGTCTTCACGAGGGAGAAGGAGTAGTTGAGGATCTCGTAGATCTCGGTGATCGGCTTGCTCATGATCTGCCGCAGGACCGCGGTGAGCACGTCGCGCTGCCGCGAGGTCCGTCCGAAGTCGTACCCGATCTTCCGGTTGCGCATGTGCATGAGCGCGTCCGCCGCGCCGAGATGGTTCGCGCCGACCGTGAATTCGCGGCCGGTCCGTTCTTTATAGTACGCGGCTTCTTCCGCCGTCAGGTTGACGTCGATGCCGCCGATGTGGCTGATGAAATCCTTCGTGCCGTTGAAGTCGATGATGACGAACTCCTGGATGTCGAGCCCGAAGAGCTGGTTGATGGTGTTTACCGTCAGCCCGATGCCGTCATAGGGATAGGCGGAGTTGAGGCGGTTCCAGTCGTGCCCCGCGATCGGGACGAGGGCGTCGCGCATGAAGGTCACCATCTTGACCGTCCCCAGCTTCTTGTTGTAGGAGAAGACGATCATGGTGTCGGAGTTGCCGCGGTACATGGTGACGTCGCGGGAGTCGGTGCCGAGGACGAGGATGTTCTCGACGTCCGGGTTCTTCTGCGCGACCTTGTAGATCGGCGTGTACCCGTAGACACTCACGGCGTTGGAGTTGGCGAAGGATGCCTTCGTGTCGTACACGATGGGGGTGTTCACGGTCTGGGGCGTCGCCTCGGCGGGCTGCCAGGTCTGCTGCGGCTGCTGGGGCTGCCAGGTCTGCTGTTGCTGCTGGG
>JAFYBI010000485.1 GCA_017540285.1 Clostridia bacterium
CGAGGGTGTGCGTGTCGGACTGGCGCAGGAGGTATTCCGCCTCGTGAATCTTGTAGGCCGTGTTGACCGTGACGAGGACCGCGCCGATCTTGACGGTCGCCCAGAAGGTGATGTACCACTGCGGGACGTTGGTCGCCCAGATCGCCACGTGGTCGCCCTGCTTGACGCCGAGGGAGATCAGCGCGCGGGCGAAGGTGTCGACGTCGTCGCGGAATTCGGGATAGGTGCGGCTGTAATCGCACGTGGTGTACCGGAACGCCCACTGGTCCGGGAATTCCTCGCACATCCGGTCGAGGATCTGCGGGAAGGTGTAATCGATGATCTTGTTCTTCTCCCACACGTACCAGCCGTCGCCGCGGTTGTTCTTCTGCAGCCGCCCGGCGTGGTCGCCGCTGCCGAGATACTGCTGCATGAAGTGGGCGTAGTGCGGGAAGACGATGCCCGCGTCGGAGAGCTCCGGCATGTACTGCTTCAGCCACTCGAGGGAGATGTACCCCTCGTAGTTGACCGAGCGCAGCGCCTGCATGAAGCTGTCGACGGGGAGGTCGCCCTCGCCCATGAGCTTATACGCGATCGAGCCGTCCGGATTCACGGCGGAGTCCTTGATGTGCGTGTGCTTGATGTATGCGCCGAGGTTCTTCACGGTCTCGGCGGGATCCTCGCCGCCGAAGCGGTAGGGGTGGTTGAGGTCCCAGAGCGCGGCGACGCTGTCGCTCCCGATCCGCGCGAGCACGTCCGCCAGCCGGGCGGTGTGCGAATAGACGCCGTTGGTCTCGATGAGCAGGGTGACGCCCGCCGCCTCCGCGATGGGCGCGAGCTCCTTCATCGGGCCGATGACGAGCTCGTCGTCGAAGTCGGTCGTCGGCTCCGCCGTGAGGTCGCCGAGGATGCGGATGTACGGCGTCCCGAGGGCCTCGGCCAGCGCGATGTATTCCTTCAGCTCCGCGATCGTCTGCGCGTGCCGGTCCCCAAAGCGCAAGGCGCATCCGGAGGAGAGGCAGCAGATCTCGAGCTTGAGACGGCTGAGCTGCGCGCGGGTGGCGGCGAGATTCTCCGGCTTGAACGGCGCGGCGTGGACGGAGAAAAGGTTCCCGCCGAGACCGCGCATTTCGATCCCGGAAAACCCGAGGTCCTTCGCCATGGAATAGATATCCGGCCATGTGAAATCGGGACAGCCGAGCGTGGAAAAGGATAATTTCATGATTGCCTCCGCGTGTTGTATATCGGGGAAAACGGAAACCGGGACAAAAAAAGCGCCTCCTGCGAGAGACGCAACTTCCGTTCCGTGGTACCACTCCGTTTCGGCGGATAAACCGCCCTCTGTTCGGGCACGTCGATGCCCTCCTTCTGTAACGGGAAGTCCCGTCCGCGTTTACTGACCGTCCGGGGACCGGACCGGCGTTCAGGCGGCTGCTCGGGGGTGAGATCCGCTTCCTTTGCCCTCCGCCTTGCACCATCCGGCGGCTCTCTGTGCGGCGCGTGACGCGGGGATTCCCCTTCGCTGCATTTCGCTGTATGTGAGACTGATTATAGCACATCCCGCCGCCGCTGTCAAGAGTGGATTTTGAATAAAATTGCATTCCATCCCGGTGCCGGAGTTGTCACAAAAACAAACCGGGCGGCGGTTGACTGTGAAATCCGGCGTTCATCTGCGCAGACGATTGCAGGAATATACGGACGGGAAGCCGCATGGGCGGGCAGCGCACAGCCATGATCCTCGGCGCCGTCGCTCGGTCCCGATCCGAAATCTGCGTCCCGCGCCGGAAATCCTTCCGCAGCCTGCACACGGCTGCCTTCCGGGGGGAACCCTATATGATAGCACAAAACGCATCCGAAATCAATAGGCACCTTCACGATTTTTCGCCCCCCGGCGTCCCCGATCTTCTCCGCCGCGCGCATGCCGTTCGCTTGACACGGAGGATGACGGATGGTATAATGGTATAATACGAACACATAAAACAACGCGCAGAGGAGGTGCCGTCATGCCGGAGAACAGAACGCCCGAGGAGCTTGCCGCGCTCGCGAAGGAGATCCGCCGCCGCGTGCAGGACCGGATCGAAGCCGCGACCCGGAACGTCGAACCCCCGGCGGACGCGGACAAAAAGCTCACCGCCGCCCTCGACGCCGTGAGCCGCGCAATGGACGAGGTCGGCGAACAGATCGACGCCGCGATCGGGCGGCTTGACAGCCGGCTCTTTCCTGAGGAAGGAAAGGAGCGTCCCGACGCGCCTCAGCCCGCCCCGCGCACCGGTAGCGACGATTTCTGGGATCTCGGACGTCCGAAGCCGCGTATTTATGCCAAGCCGGACTTCCGGGACGGCTCCCTCTCCCCCGCCGACGTGAACGCCCCCGATCCCGAACCGGCTCCCGGCGAACGCATCGCGCAGGCGGAGAAGATCGTCCGCGGCGGCGAGGCGGCGAAGGAAGAGCGGATCCACGCGTCCTATCAGGGCTCGGCGGGGCGCGTGGTGAACACGGCGGGCGGGCAGCGGTCCGTGCCGCAGGGCTCTTACGCGACGCGCTCGTACCGCCGGGGATCGAAGCCCGTCCAGCGCGAGGCCGACCGCGTCGGCACGAAAAAGTCCCCCGGCTCCTCGGTCGTGAAGACCTACCGCCCCGAGGGCTCGCTGATCCGGGAGATCACCGTCCGGACCTGGGAGGCGGACACGGAATTTTACAACCGCTTCCTCAGCGACGCGCTGAAAAGCCACAACACGAAGTTCACGGGCGACCTCGGCGAGCGGCACGTCCCCGTCCCGTATTTCTCCTATGTCCCGCAGTACGCGCACATGTCGCTCGCGCAGGTGAAGTATTACGAATACGTGCGGGAATCGGTCCGGCACGGGATGTTCCCGACCTGCGACTTCCCTTATGTGCTCCTCTTGATCTACGAGATCCTCAACCTCCCGGACGCGATCCCTCCGGAGGAAGGGGCTGCCGAGCTTGCGGCCGTCTGGACGGGCTACCGGGCGTCCTATCCGCGCCTCGACGGGGTCCTCTGCGAATGGCTCCCGGACTACTGCATGATCCACGGGATCCCGCTGCCGGATTCCCTCGCGCCGATCCTGCCCGAGATCGTCCCGAAGGCGCAGTTCAAGGAATTCTACCTGAACCGCGCGGCGGGCGGCATGCTCACCCGCACGGTGATCGAGACCTCCTCGGACTACGACTACCGCACGAGCCGGTACTACGCCGGGAACCGGGACGCCTACGAGCGGCACATCCCCGCCGCCGTGGGAGCCGCGCTCGGTGCCGAAGCCCTCGAAAAGCGCGGGATCTTCACCCTCGACCGGGTGTACAGGATGACGCGGGACAGCTTCTGCGGCGCGATCGTCGCCTCGTCGGTGAAGCGGCGGCTCGACATCGAGTTCGTCTCCTTCACCCGCCGCGCCGACACCCGTCCCCTCGTGACCGCGCTCGTGAAGCACAGCGAGAACCGCCTCCGCGCCGTCCTCGGGATCAAGGCCAAGCTCGGCGAAAACGGGCTCGGCGAGGAGGACTGCCGCACCATCGACGCCTATTTCGCGCCGCTGTTCCCGACGAAGGAGGCCGTGCGGCAGCGGAAGGAAGACGCCTACATGCCCCCGGATTACCTCAAAAACTACGAGGCGGAGGATACGGGCTTCGATCCCGCCGCAGCCGCCGCCATCGAAGCGCAGTCCTGGGCGAACGCGGCGCGTCTCACCGGCGGGGATTACGGGACCTCTCCCGCTGCCGCTGCCGGACCGGCGGACGATTTCGGCGAGTCCCCGGCGATCGAGGGCGAGATGACGTCGGAGGACGCCTGCGCGGCTGACCCGGAACCGGTCGTCCCCGCGATACCGGACGAAGCTCCGGAAGCGGCGGCGGCTCCGGAAGCGCCGGACACCTCCGCGGACGCGTCATCGGGGGATGACGATGCCCTCTTGAAGGACGGTCTGCGGGCGGCGATGACGGGGAGCTTCCGGTCGTTCTGCCGCGAGCATGCCCTGTACGAGGGCGACCTTGCAGACAAAATCAACGCGCGCTTTCTCGCCCTCGTCGGGGACGTCGCGCTCGAAGCGTCGCCGGACGGCGGATTTGAATTCATCGAAGAATACAGGGAGGATGCTGAAGAATGGCTCCGATAAAGAACGAACCGGTACAGAAGGTCCCGCGCCGGATCCTCGGGACGCTGCTCTCGTCCCTCTCGGGCGGCGTGGTCCCGCGGGTGGGCGCGCCCTACATCGCGATCGGCCGGACGGAGGAGATCGACGCCCTGGCGTCCTCCCTCGACCGCGTGGCCGACGGCGAAGGCGCGACGAAGTTCATCATCGGGCGGTACGGCTCGGGCAAGAGCTTTCTGATCCAGCTCTCCCGCGGCTACGCCCTGGACCGCGGCTTCGTCACGGCGGACGCCGACCTCTCCCCCGAGCGGAAGCTCTCCGGATCGGGCGGGAGCGGGCTGGCGACGTACCGCGAGCTGATGAAGAACATCGCCTCGAAATCCTCCCCGGACGGCGGCGCGCTCCCGGTGATCCTCGGCAAGTGGTTCACGAAGATCGGCGCGGACCTCGTCGCGGAGGGATACGATCAGGCGGGCGCGGAATACGGCCTCGAATTCTCCCGGCGGATCATGAAGAATCTGCGCGAGCTCGAGGCGGACGTCGGCGGCTTCGACTTCGCGTCGGTGCTGCGCACGTACTACGAGGCGTGGCGGGACGACGATGATCTGAAGCAGTCCGCGTGTCTGAAATGGCTCCGGGGCGAGTTCGGCACCCGCACGGAGGCGCGGCAGGCGACCGGGATCCGCTCCCTGACGATCATCAGCGACGACAACTGGTACGACTATCTCAAGCTCTTCACGGCGTTCGTGCGGCTGGCGGGATACAGCGGTCTCTGCCTCTACATCGACGAGTGCGTGAATCTGTACAAGATCCCGAACCGCATTTCGCGGGAGAACAACTACGAGAAGATCCTCGCGATGTTCAACGACACGATGCAGGGCCGCGCGCCGGGGATGATGATCGTCTTCGGCGGGACGCCGCAGTTCCTCGAGGACAGCCGCCGCGGGCTTTACAGCTACGAGGCGCTTCGGAGCCGTCTGGCGGACGGGCGGTTCGGCGGGGGTGAGCTGCGCTCCCTGATGCAGCCCGTGATCCGCCTGAAGCGGCTCTCGGACAGCGAGCTCTACGCCCTCGTGATCCGGCTGACCGTTCTGCACGGGGAGTATCACAAGTGGGA
>JAFYBI010000486.1 GCA_017540285.1 Clostridia bacterium
AGGGCTCCCGGCGCTTGCTGCGTATGAGGCGGGCCAGGCCGTGGTCGACGAATGGGAAAAGATCGACGCCCTGGTCGACTCCGCGGGATGCCTGAATACGATCCCGGACGACAGCACGGCGGCCTTCGTCGGCGGGATCCTCAAAAGCGCCGATCTCTACCGCACGCTTTACTACACGGGAAACTGAAACACAACAAACAAAACATTCCGACAGGAATCGAAAGGAAATCAGCCATGAGCGACAAGACCAGAGGACAGATCCTGAAAGATGAGCTTTTCTACAAGAAACAGAGCGCGTTCGAGACGAAGACGGCCGAAGAGCTCGCTTCGGCAATGGACTATGCGTCCGGCTACATGAAGTGGCTCGACAGCTCGAAGACGGAGCGCGAAGCGGTGAAAGCCTCCGCGGCGCTTCTCGAGGCCGCCGGCTATCGTCCGTACAAGGTGGGCGATCCGATCCGGGCGGGAGACCGTCTCTATCTCAACAACCGCGGCAAAAGCCTTTTCGCGATCCACGTCGGCACGGAGTCCATCGAAAACGGCGTCCGCATCTGCGCCGCGCACATCGACTCCCCCCGCCTCGACCTCAAGCAGCATCCGCTCTATGAGAACGAAGGCATCGCGTACTTCAAGACGCATTATTACGGCGGCATCCGCAAGTATCAGTGGGTGACGATCCCGCTTGCGCTGCACGGCGTCGTGACGAAGGCGGACGGCGAGACCGTCGAGATCCGCATCGGCGACGAAGCGGGCGATCCCGTTCTCTGCATCTCCGATCTCCTCCCGCATCTCGCGAAGGATCAGAACGGCCGCGCGCTCGGGCAGGCGTTTACCGGCGAAGGTCTGAACGTCATGCTCGGTTCCGCGCCCTTCTTCGAAGAGGACGGCAAGATGACGCCCGCGGACGAAAAGATCAAGCTCAACATCATGATCCTCTTGAACGAGAAATACGGCATCACCGAAGCCGATTTCATGAGCGCCGAGCTCTCGATCGTTCCCGCGCAGAACGCCGTTGACGTCGGTCTCGACCGCTGGCTCATCGGCGGGTACGGTCACGACGACCGCGTCTGCTCCTACCCGGCGCTGACCTCCCTCATCGAAGCGGAGGACAGCCCCCGCACCTGCATGGCGGTCCTCGCCGACAAGGAAGAGATCGGCTCCGTGGGCATCAGCGGCATGCAGTGCGTGCTTCTCGCGGATCTGATCGACGAGCTGGCGAAGGAACTCGGCGGCAACCCCAACGTCGTGCGCAGCAATTCGAAGTGCCTCTCCGCCGACGTGACGGCCTGCTTCGACCCGAACTATCCCGAAGTCTACGAAAAG
Source organism: Clostridia bacterium (assembly GCA_017540285.1). Taxonomy (GTDB): domain Bacteria; phylum Bacillota; class Clostridia; order Oscillospirales; family CAG-272; genus UMGS1696. The sequence goes on from JAFYBI010000486.1 coordinate 1,324, forward strand.
CGCAACTCCTCGCTCCTGCACTGCGGCGTCGGCCTTTCGAAGTACACCGGATCCGGCGGAAAGGGCGGCACCAACGATGCCTCCGCGGAACTCGTCGCCTGCGTGCGGAAGATCTTCGACGACGCCGGCGTCATCTGGCAGACGGCGGAGCTCGGCCGCGTCGATCAGGGCGGCGGCGGAACGGTTGCCATGTACATCGCGGATCACAACATCGAGACCGTCGACATCGGCGTCCCGGTGATCTCCATGCACGCCCCGTTCGAGATCATCTCGAAGTCCGACCTCTACGAGGCGCATAAGGCATTCGCGGCATTCTGCAAATAAGCCGCAAAGAGACCAAACGAATCCGATATTCCGGTGCGATCCCGTGCCGGAGTATCGTTTTCATGAATACAGGAGAAGGCATGAATCATCCTCTCGAAATTCTCAGACAGACGGGCATCGTCCCCGTCATCCGCATCGAATCGGCGTCCGACGCGGTCCCGCTCGCGAAAGCGCTGGCGGACGGAGGGATTTTGGCCGCGGAGATCACGTTCCGGACGGATGCCGCGGCGGACACGATCCGTCAGATGCGGCGCGCGGTCCCCGAACTGCTTGTCGGCGCGGGAACGGTCCTCACCCCGGAGGCGCTCGGCGAAGCGATCAACGCTGGCGCCGGGTTCGGCGTGTCTCCCGGATTCCGACCGGAGATCGCGTGCGAATCCGTACGGCGCGGCATGCCGTTCGTGCCGGGGATCATGACCCCCACGGAGATCGAAGCGGCGACGGCGGCGGGATTTGAATCGCTGAAATTCTTCCCGGCGGAGGCTGCGGGCGGCGTGAAAATGCTCAAGGCCCTCCATGCGCCATACGGAAACGTCTCCTTCATGCCGACCGGCGGCATCACTCTCTCGAACGCCGCCGATTATCTCTCCCTGAACTACGTCAGCTGCTGCGGCGGCTCCTTCATCGCGACGGCGGACGACATCGCCCGCGGGGACTTCGCCCTCATCCGCAGGCGCGCACGAGAGGTTTCCGATTTCATCGAAAAATGCCGCCGCGGACGTTCCGAACACGGAGAATGACGGGATCATGCACGAAAGACTGAATGAAGCGGAAGCGCGGTTCCTGCGGATCGAAGAAGAGCTCGCGGATCCCGCGGTCACGGCGGACATCGAGCGGTATACCGCGCTCCTCAAGGAGCATGCGACGCTCGCGCCGGTGATCGAAAAGTTCCGCGAATACAAGAAAGCGGTATCGGATGCCGCGGATGCGCGCGCGATCCTCGATTCCGAATCGGATCCCGATCTGCTCGCGCTTGCGGACGAAGAATACAAAGCCGAACGGGACGCGGCCGCCAAGGCGGAGGAGGAGCTCAAGATCCTTCTCCTGCCGAAGGATCCGCTCGACGAGAAGAACGTCGTCATCGAGATCCGGGCCGGGGCAGGCGGGGACGAAGCCGCGCTCTTTGCCGGGGTCCTCTACCGGATGTACACCATGTATGCCGATGCGCGGCGGTTCAAAACGGAGGTCGTGTCCGTCAACGAGACGGGACTCGGCGGATTCCGCGAGATCACCTTTCTCGTGACGGGGCAGGGCGCCTATTCCCGTTTCAAGTACGAAAGCGGCGTTCACCGCGTCCAGCGCGTGCCGGAGACGGAATCCTCCGGACGCATCCACACCTCGACCGCGACGGTCGCCGTTCTGCCCGAGGCGGAAGACGTGGAAATCGAGATCGATCCCGGAGACCTTGAAATCGAGACGATCAAATCCTCCGGCGCCGGCGGGCAGCACGTCAATAAGACCGAATCGGCGATCCGGCTCGTGCACAAGCCGACGGGGATCGTGATCGAATGCCAGGACGAGCGCAGCCAGTTCAAGAACCGCGACAAGGCGATGAAGCTCCTCAGAGCGAAGCTCTTCGACCTCAAAAGCCGGGAACAGAACGAAAAGATCGCGAGCGAACGCCGTTCGCAGGTCGGGACCGGGGACCGCAGCGAGCGCATCCGGACCTATAATTTCCCGCAGGGACGCGTGACGGACCACCGGATCGGACTGACGCTTTATTCGATCGAGACCTTCGTCAACGGCAACATCGACGGGATGATCGACGCGCTCGCCACTGCCGAAACGGCTGAAAAGCTGAAGAACGGCGGTGATCAGGCGTGAAAGAGAGCGAAATGAACACAGAATACCTGAAAATCACGGGGGACGCGGCGGAGGACGAACATGTCATCGCGCGGGCTGCGGAGGTCATCCGGCGGGGCGGGCTGGTCGCGATCCCGACCGAAACCGTCTACGGACTCGCGGGAAGCGCGCTGCTCGAAGACTCCGCGAAAAAGATCTACGCGGCAAAGGGAAGACCGTCCGACAACCCGCTGATCGTGCACATCGCCCTCCCCGAAGACGCCGAACGGATCGCGTATCCCGGTCCGCTTTACCGCGCGCTTGCCGGGCGATTCATGCCGGGACCGCTCACCGTCGTGCTCAGAAAGAAGGCCTGCATTCCCGACACCGTCACGGCGGGCGGGGATACCGTGGCGGTCCGGTGCCCGTCGAATCCCGTGGCGCATCGCCTGATCGAGGTCTCCGGCCATCCCATCGCCGCGCCGAGCGCGAACCGGTCCGGGATCCCGTCTCCGACGACCGCGGAGCATGTGCTCTCGGACATGAACGGACGGATCGACATGATCCTCGACGGCGGGCCGTGTGAGATCGGCCTCGAATCGACGGTCATCCGCCTCGACGGGGACGATGCCTGTACGATCCTGCGGCCCGGCGCCGTGACCGCCGACATGCTCGGCGAGGTATGCAGAACCGTTCGGATATCCCCCGCCGTGATCGAGCCGGCGCTTGCCGACGGGATCAAACCGGAGTCGCCCGGGATGAAGTACCGGCATTACGCGCCGCGGGCGGATCTCATCCTCGTCGACGCGCCTCATGATGCCTTCGTGCGCTATGTACGGGAGAACGCGTCCGGCAGATTCGGCGTGCTGTCGGCAAACGAGGACGCGGGATCGTTCACGGGCGGGATGGCATTGCTCACCGGTCCGCGCGGGGATGCGAAAGAAGCGGCAAGACGCCTCTTCTCGCTGCTGCGCCGTGCGGACGAGGCGGAGCTCGAGACCGTCTATGCCGAGCTCCCGCCGCCGGACGGGGAGACGCTCGCTTATTACAACCGCATCATCCGCGCCGCAGGGTGCCGGATCGTAAAACCCGGAGAATCCGAATAAATCATCCGAACACCGGAGGTACCTATGTCTCTCATCACCGAAAGCATGCATGAATTTGTCGCAGACGTCAAGAAAAAGCTCGTCGCCATGGGGCGGCCCGTCATCGCGGAGATGTTTCCGGCGACCTACCTCAACACCATTGAAACCACCGTCACCCCCGACGAGAACGGCGTTTTCGTCATTACCGGCGACATCCCGGCGATGTGGCTACGCGATTCGTCCGCGCAGGTCCGGCATTATCTCCCGCTGACCAAGGACGATCCGCAGGTCCGCCAGCTCGTCGAAGGACTCGTGAAGCGGCAGGCGATCTGCATCAAGAACGACCCCTACGCCAACGCCTTCAACCGCACGGGCGAACACATCACCCAGTGGCAGTTCCGCGACGATACGGAATTCCGCAATCCGATGGCATGGGAGCGCAAATACGAGGTCGACTCGCTCTGCTATCCGGTCAACCTCGCCTACCATTTCTGGAAGACCGCGGAGCACACCGACCACCTCGACGACAATTTCAAGGCCGCCTGTGTGACCATCCTCGATACGTTTGAACGCGAGCAGGACCACGCCGGGAACTCGAAGTACCATTTCCGCCGCACCAACTGCCCGCCGACCGACACGCTCTCCCACGACGGCCACGGCTCGCCCGTCGCCTATACCGGCATGACGTGGTCCGGCTTCCGCCCGAGCGACGACAGCTGCACCTATCACTACCTGATCCCCTCCGAAATGTTCGCCGTGGTCATCCTCGGCTATATGGCGGAAATGGCGGAGGAGGTCTGGCACGACGGGGCCCTCGCCGCGCGCGCACGGAAGCTCCGGGACGAGATCGACCGCGGGATCAGGACCTACGGCATCGTCGACGATCCGGATTTCGGCAGGATCTACGCCTATGAGACGGACGGCCTCGGTCACTACACCTTCATGGACGACGCAAATGTCCCGAGTCTGCTCTCGATCCCGTATCTCGGCTACTGCGGAACGGACGACGAGATCTATCAGAACACGCGCGCCTTCATCCTCTCGAAGAAGAATCCCTACTACTTCGAAGGAAAGGCGGCGGAGGGCATCGGGTCCCCGCACACCCCGAAGGATTACATCTGGCACGTCTCGCTCGCGATGCAGGGGCTGACCTCGCGAAGCGATGCCGAGATCAACCGCATCCTCGATCTCTTCGAGACCACCACGGCTGGCCGCGGCCTGATGCACGAGGGCTTCCACAAGGACGACCCGGAGCTCTTCACCCGCGCGTGGTTCGCATGGGCGAATTCCATCTTCGCGGAATTTGTCATCCACACGGTGAACAGATAACTAACCATACACTGAGGGTATCATGCCAAGAAAGAAGAAAGACACGGCAGAGGTGCCGGTCGTGACCGCCAAGGTCAGCGATCAGCAGATCGTCGACACCATCGAGAAGAACTACATGCCCTACGCGATGAGCGTCATCGTGTCCCGCGCGATCCCGGAAATCGACGGCTTCAAGCCTTCTCACCGGAAGCTGCTCTACACGATGTTCAGGATGGGACTTCTGAATCCCTCCACGCCGCGGACAAAGTGCTCGAATGTCGTCGGCCGTACGATGCAGCTCAACCCGCACGGCGACATGGCGATCTATGACACGCTCGTCCGTCTGACGCGGGACAACGAAACGCTCCTGCACCCGTTCATCGATTCGAAAGGCGCGTTCGGCAAGCATTACAGCCGGGACATGGCTCCCGCGCAGCCCCGCTATCCCGAGGTCAAGCTCGAGCCGTTTGCCGCGGAGATCTTCGGCGGGATCGATAAGGATGCCGTCGATATAGTCCCGAACTTTGACAACACGCTGACCGAGCCGAAGCTCCTTCCGACGTCGTTCCCGAATATCCTCGTCTCCCCGAACCTCGGCATCGCCGTCGGCCTCGCTTCCCAGATCTGTTCCTTCAACCTCGGAGAGATCTGCGACGGGACGATCGCGCTGCTCAAAAACCCGAAGACGTCCGTGGAGAAGCTCCTCGACATCATCAAGGCTCCCGATTTCTCCGGCGGCGCGTCGATCCTCTACGACCGCGACCAGATGCGGCAGATCTACGAGACGGGGCAGGGGACCCTCCGGATGCGCGCCCGCTGGCGTTTCGACAAGGCAAACAGCCTCATCGAGATCACGGAGATCCCGTATTCCACCGCGGTCGAGGTCATCATCAAGCGGATCACGGACCTGCTCAAGGAAGGAAAGTTCAAGGAGATCGGAGACATCCGCGACGAGATCGACCTCTCCGGCTTCAAGCTCACGATCGACATCAAGCGCGGCACCGATCCGGAAGTCCTGATGCAGAAGCTCTTTCAGCAGACAACGCTGGAGGACAGCTTCGGCTGCAACTTTACGGTGCTGATCGACGGCTCCCCGCGGCAGCTCGGCGTGAAGGACATTCTCGAAGAGTGGATC
>JAFYBI010000487.1 GCA_017540285.1 Clostridia bacterium
CGTTCCTCGCCGAGGTGCATGACAAATTCGCCGTCCTGATCGTTCCACGATACCAACTCCAGACCGGAGGTGAAGATCATCGGCTGGAACCAGTATTCACGGCCTGCGAGACCGAAGTTGTCGGTCTTGATATTGTATTTTCCGTCGTTGTTCACGTCGAGGGAGGCAACTTCCATCATGCCGATCATACGGTCAATGGTCCATTCGTCTTCCAGAAACAGCTCGTATGGGTCATCCAGCTGGTACTCGGTGATCAGTTCCCCGTTATAGAAAAGCACCGTCAGCGATTCCAGCATATCAAAGGAGAAATCCAGAAGCCCGAAGAAGCTCTGCCCTTTGACCGTCGTGGTCTCGAGAGCGGCCTGATCCCACCACGGTTCGGTCAGATCGATGGTCCGGATCGTATTGTAGGAGCGGAGCAGTCCCTTCTGGAGAAGACCGCCGCCGTAAGACTGGATCAGATCGAAACCGAGGTCATAGTCCCCCGAACCGGACATGGCGGACTGCATGAGCTTGTTTCCGGCGCCGTCCTCTTTGATGACGTTCAAGGTCATGTTCAGCTGCCGTTCCACGAACCGGTTCCGATCATAGATCGCGTCGCTGAGTTTGTCGCCGGTCATTTCGTCCCAGTCGAGCGCGTCATAGTAGTTGGCGCTGGGCGGACACTGGATGATGTCGATGCTGATGCTGCCGAGGTCGGGCTTCTCGACTTTGTCCCAGTTCGGCGTCTTGCTGTCGGTCTCTGCGGCTTCCGCGATGCCGGGCTGAATGTCCTCCGTGCGGGCTTCCGGCTCTTCGGTCGTCGTGTTGCTGCACGAAGCAAAGGAAAGCAGCATAAGCAGCGCGAGAAGCAGAGTGAAAATACGTTTGATCCTGCGTTTTGACATGGCATGCCTCCTTGATAAATGAACGGATGTTGTGTTGTCGGATTCCTTACTCCCTCTCGATCCGGAACAGCCGGTGCTCCCGGTTTTTCAGCGCGTCGATGAGATCGTAGATCGACGTGAGACGCCGGTTGAGTTCGATCCCCGCGAGGTGCTTCGCGTCCACGCTGTGACAGTCGGAGCCCGCCGTCATCGTGAGATCGTACCCCCGCGCGTATTCCGTCGCCCGGTCGTTCATCGCCTGCGGCTTCGGCGCGTTGATGACCTCCACGGCGTCGACGTGCCGGGGCAGGAGCCGGATGTAGGGGATGTAGTGCGCTTCCATGAAGGGATGCGCGTGGATGACGTATCCGCCCGCGCCGCGCACGAGGTTCAGATAGTCGACGATGTCCGTCGATTTGATCTCCGGGTGGAGCGCCGCCCAGTCGTTGTCCAGACCGTAGGTGAGGTAGTCCGTCCCGTAGAAGGAGTATTCCCAGCCGTAAAAGACGTCGAGGCCGATCTCGTCCCCGCGCCGCTTTGCCGCGAGATACCCCTCCTTGAAGCCCGCGAGCCAGTCCTCCCACGGCTGGTTCCGGTCGACGCGCGTGTTGCCCGCCCAGAAGTGATCCGTGACGACGATCCCGGCGTAGCCCAGGGATTTGTAGAAATCCGCCATCTCCGCGCCGGTGCTTTTCGCGCACGCGCTGCCCTCGTAGGTGTGCACGTGCAGGTCATACCGATAAGTCCTGTCTGCCATCTTCTGCCTCACTTTCTCGAAATCGCTTCGATGATCCGTCCGTCGACCACCTCGTTGTTGTCGTCCGTGACCTTCGCGAACCCGCGGTAGCTCCACACCGCCCGTCCGATCCCGTGCGAGAGGCAGAGATCGGCGACGTCGCGGTA
>JAFYBI010000488.1 GCA_017540285.1 Clostridia bacterium
GGAAAACAATCTCCCCTTAAGCCACCTGAAATCAAGCATGAAAAGCGAATAACAACTGTTTTCACCGGTTTTGTGCGATTTGTATCCCTGTTTGTCACGTCCCTCATGCCGGAAGAACATAAGTTTTTCTCAAGGCAAACCTTTCGGAACCTCTCCGTACGGCCTGCCCGCGCTCGGGATAAGGCAGAAAACGATCCTCGGCATGATGACGCCCCCTGTATCCGTTCGGTCATAACGCTTCCACCCTCATATCCTAACGGCCGTGAAGCCGGATCCTGTCCAGCCGCATGCCGTTTCGTATTGTTCTTTCTTCATTCCTCGCCGTCCGGCTGCGTCCCGTCGGCCGCTTTCTCCGGCTTCCTCTTCCGGAACACCACCAGCTTCCCGAACGCGTAGTTGAGGAACGCGACGGCGACGGCGATGATGAACTTCATGACGTCCGCCGGGATGCCGAAGACCTCGACGCCGATCCAGTGCAGAAGAAGCTCCGTCGCAAAGGTGAAGAGCCGCCCGGCGACGAAGAGCGCCCCCTCCTTCAGGATCGGGAAGAAGCCGCGGACCTCGCTTTGGAAAACAAGGGTCCGGTTCGCCGCGAAGGAGAAAAGGACCGAGACGATCCACGCGATCGCGTCCGATGCGAGATAGTGCAGCACGGACGCCGAAATGAAGTACACCGACCAGTTGACGAAGGTGGTCGTCCCGCCGCAGAAGATGTAGGCGATCTGCTCGCGGAACCGCCGGAGCAGGCCGACGCAGCCCCGGAGGAACTTCGAGCGGAAGGGATTCCTGTCCGTCGCGTAAAGGAAGTACGCGATCGAGACGACGACGGCCGGCAGCGTGCCGAGGAAGGTCCCGGCGACATTCGCGATGAGGTCGTCGGTCTCGAACTGGCCGAGATTCGCCCGCCACTGGATCGCCTCGATGACCGACGTGAACGCCAGCCCGGTGAGGAGCGTCAGGGCGCAGCGGCGGAGCGCTTCGGGGACGGAGGTCTTGTCCTTCGCGGGGAGAAGGTTCGTATAGAAGGCGCCGCCCGGGATGAAGAGAAGGATGTTCATCCAGAACTCGCGCAGGGCGTTTTTGTCGTTCTTTTCAAAATAGCGCCGGATCGCATAGAAGGGCTCGAGGTGCGGCTCGCGCGGGTATATGTCCCGGGAGAGGAGGGTATAATAAAGCGCGCCGGCGAGCCAGAACCCGAACAGGACGGCGTTCAGGACACGCCAGTCGGGATTCGGATATTTCCTGCCGGAGAGGATGCCCCAGAGCAGCAGGAAGGTGACGGCGAGGATGGCCGTCGGGATGAGCGGGAGACGGTAGATCGCGGAAAAAAGAAAGGGCTGCATGTCGGTCCGTTGTCTTTCGGTGGGATGGGCGGCCGGACTCCGTTTCCGCACGGTGCGGCCGGTCCGGCATATTTTCTCCATTATACACGATTTTTCCGCGGATCGCAAGAGCGGAGACGGTTTTTTTCGTTCGTTTTCCACGGGCCGCCGGAGAAATTTCTTCGATCTGTGAACAAAATCCGAACCTTTCTCTTTTTTCGACTTTCCTCTTGCAATGCGGCGCGGTGTGTAGTATAATAGCGTTGCGACGTGTGCCGTTCTTTTCTCGTGCGCCCGCATGCGCCGCTTTTGCGCCGTTTTTCCATTTCATCATCTATGAAGAGAGAGTTATCGGATCATGAATCAGTCACCGAATCCTTCCTCCGCCGTCGTGGAGATCGATCTTCTCCAGCTCATCGAAGCGATCTGGAAACGCATCTGGATCGTGCTCGCGGCCACCCTGATCTGCGGGCTGCTCGCCTTTGTCACCGCCAAGTTCATCATCACCCCGACGTATCGCTCGAGCGCGCGGATGTATGTCAACAACGCCACCGAGCGGACGTCGAACGCCATCACCTCTGCGGAAATCACGGCGGCGAAAAACCTCCTCGACGTGTACATCGTCATTCTGAACTCCGAATCGACCCTCGACGCCGTCATCGAAGAGGCGAACCTCCCCTATACCACCCGGTATCTCGCGGGAATGGTCTCGGCGAAGGCGGTGTCCTCGACTGAGGTCTTTGAGATCACCGCGACGAGCACCGATCCCGCCGAAGCGAAGCTCATCGTCGACACCATGATCGACATCCTTCCCGACCGGATCGCCGAGATCGTCGAGGGAAGCTCCGCGAAGGTCGTGAGCGAGGCGAAGCTCCCGACCCAGAAGGCGGCCCCGAACGTCTCGAAGTACACCCTCGTCGGTCTTCTTCTCGGTTTCGTGGCGAGCTGCGGCGTCATCGTCGTTCTCGAAATGCTCGACACCACCGTGCACGATTCGACCTACCTGACCGAGACCTACGACATCCCGGTCCTCGCGGTCGTGCCCGACATGACGAAAAAGAAGAAGCACAGCGGCTATTACGGCGATTATTACCGGAAGGAGGCGTGAGCGGTGAGCATCCTCGGAAATCTCAAGAGAAAAAAGAACGCCGGTCCCACGGATCGGGAAGGCACCATCGGGAAGGATCTCGACTTCTCCGCATCGGAGGCGTATAAGCGGCTCCGCACCAACCTCCTGTTCAGCTTTTCGGGCGACGAAAGCTGCCACGTGATCGGCATCACCTCTTCCCTGCGCGGCGAAGGAAAGTCGACCACGTCCATGAACCTCGCCTACACCCTCGCGGAGGCGGGAAAGCGGGTTCTCCTCATCGACGCGGACATGCGTCTGCCGCAGGCCCACGCGATCCTGAAGATCCACCAGACGCCCGGCCTCTCGAACGTGCTGATCGGCGAAAACAACGGCGCGAACCTCATCCAGCCCTCGGGCATTCAGCAGAATCTGCACATCATCACCGCGGGCGACATCTCCCCGAACCCAACCGAGCTCCTCGGCTCCCGGCGTCTCGTGGGCATGCTCGACTCGCTCAAGCCCCGTTATGACTACATCGTGATCGACCTCCCCCCCGTGGGCGCGGTGGCGGACGCCCTCATCGTCTCGAAGCTGACGAGCGGCATGGTCATCGTGGTGCGGCAGAACTACGTCGAAAAGGCGGTGCTGGAAAACACCATCACCCAGCTCCGCTACCACAAGGCCAACATCCTCGGGTTCGTCGAGAACTACGCCGAGGGCGAAGGCGGCTATTACCAGAAGCGGTACTACAAGAGAGACGGATATTATTACTACCGGAAGGAAGACAAGAAGGACGGCAAGGAAAACAAGGAAAGCGAAGCCTGATATCCCCTCTTTTCCAGACCGCGCGGGCACGGCCCGCAGGAGCATGACCACCCCATGAAAGACAAGAAAAAATTCGGGCTCGGGAAAGCCCTCCTCATCGCGATCCCGGTCGTCCTGATCGGCGGCGCGGCGGCAGCGATCATCCCCCTGCACCAGAACTATCAGAAAAACGCGTACGTCGAGGCGCCCATCGAAGAAGCGCCGGAGGAATTCGTGAATTACGAGATCCCGGAATATCCGGAGCTCTCGTTCGAGCCGCCGGAGGATCCGGTGAGCGACGACGAGATCATCCCGCCCGACGAAGGCCTCGGCGTCCCGGGAACGGCGATCCCCGACGTCAGCGTGCGCGATCCGGAGACCGAAGCGGAAACGGAAGGGTCGCCGGAAACCGAAGGAAAACCGGCGTCCGAAGCGGAAACCGAAGCGAAGCCGGAGACCGAAGCGAAGCCCGATCCCGAAACCGAGGCGGCACCGGAGACCGAAGCGAAGCCCGCGCAGGATCAGAAGGACAGCGCCGGTCAGCAGCCGCAGCAGTCTCAGCAGCAACAGCAGACCTGGCAGCCGGAGCAGTCCCAGCAGCAACAGCAGACCTGGCAGCCCCAGCAGCCGCAGCAGACCTGGCAGCCCGCCGAGGCGACGCCCCAGACCGTGAACACCCCCATCGTGTACGACACGAAGGCATCCTTCGCCAACTCCAACGCCGTGAGCGTCTACGGGTACACGCCGATCTACAAGGTCGCGCAGAAGAACCCGGAC
>JAFYBI010000489.1 GCA_017540285.1 Clostridia bacterium
CGAGCGCGGTGGACGGGAGCATCGTCACGATCGGCATGTCGGACTTCCCGACTTCGACGGCCACGATGTACTTGTCGAGTTTGATGCCCGTCACGCGGGTCCCGTCGCCCGCCTCCGCGCCTTCCTCGGGAGCGGATGCTCCGGGATCGGGAACGACCGGCGTCGGCAGCTCGGGCGTCGTGATCGTGCCGGGATCGTCGGCAGGCTCATCCGGCCCGTCCTCGGACGCTGTCGGCTCCTCAGCCCCGGAGGGTTCTCCTTCCGGCGGCATGATCGGGTCGACGGAACCCGCCGGTTCCTCAGATGTGCCGACGCCGACGTTCGGATCGACGGGATCCGGGTCGTTTGGGTCTGCGCTTTTGAACAGGGAACAGCCCGTCAGGAAAAGTCCCGCGAGGACTGCTGCGAGAATTCTGCGGTTCTCTTTGGTCATGCGTCATCCGCCTCCTTCGCCGGCATCCCGCCGGAGGTCTACATTATCGTTCAGCATTATTATACATGATTTCCCCGCGGAATGCAACGGGGAAGGGCACAGAATTCACAATTATTTGACGAATATGCAAAATTTGAACGCGGGAAAGGGCAAAAAGAGCAAAAAGGAAGAAGAGCGCGGCGCGCTCCTCTTCCCGTCGGATCGGCATACGGGATCCGAACTTAAATATTCACCAGATTGTCAAACATGTCGGCGTGATCGCGGAGGGTCTTTTCGCTGCCGACGGCGCACAGATACCCCTGCGCGCAGATCTTGTCGAAGATCCCGGAGGCCGCGTGGAACTGCTCCGCGGTGATCGAGAGCATTTCCTCGCGCTCCTTCACGACGTCCTCGTACGTGCGGCCGGTGAGCCACGCGTCGAAGGAACGGCTTGCCTTGCCCGCGGGGGACATGGGACGCTCGTAGCCCGAGAACGTGCCGATGATGTACTTCGTCAGCTCCGCCTCGTCGAACTTCGCGTTCTTCACCCAGTTCCCGGTGCCCTTGTAGACCTCGTCGGTCTCCGTCAGCTTCGGGTCGCGGTAGGAGGAGAAGGTCACGTTGCCGCTCGCACCGCCGAAGCCGCATCCGCAGCCGTACGCGCCGCCCTTGACGCGGATCTGCTGGTAGAGCCAGTCGGTGTTGACCGCCGTCCGCACGACCTGCAGGGCGCCGTTGTAGGAGAGTCCGTCGAAGGCGAGGTTGCCGACGCGGGCGACATACTGCACCTGCGACGGGATGAGGATGCCCTCGTTCTTCTTCACGGGAACGTATTCCTCCGCCTCGCCGAGGGGTTCGCGCGGGATGGCCCGGAGCCCTTCGATGAGCGCGGGGAGGTTTTTGTCGATCGCTTCGATGCCCGCTTCGTCCGCCGCGAGGGAGAGCACGACGTTCTTCGGATCGAAGACGGCCGCTGCGACTTTCGCGAGGTTCTCGGAGAGGGCTGCCTTCCGGTCGTCGAAGTTGTCCGCGAGGTCCTTGACGAAGAAGTAGAAGTCGAGGCCGTTCAAGGCCTGATCGTAGCAGTCGTATTTCGAGTAATAGGAGCGCGCGCGGGCCGCCGCCACGGAGTTTCCGTTCGACATGATGGCACGCTGGCGGTCGGATTTCAGCTCGGCGATGATGGTCTTCAGCCGCGCGGTGTCGGTGAACTTCGTTCCGCGGGCGATCTCGAGGGCGGTCTCGAGCGCAAACGGGATCTTCTCCGCGAGGGCTTTGGTGTGGATCGCGAACATCGGGCGGTAGTCGTCGAGGGTGCCGAACTTCCGCGGCGTGGCCGGCCAGAAGGACAGGCCGCCGAGGTTGAGGCGGATGTCGATCGTGAGCTCGTCGTAGGTGTGCCGGTCCGTGTCGACGCGGCCGAGGATGTGGCCGAGCAGCCCGAGATACGGGACGTACCGGTGCGGGAGCCTGCCGATGTCGAAGTAGAGCGCGGCATAGGTGATGCCGTTGGTCTCGACCGGGTGGAAGATCGTCTTCACGCCGCCGACCGTGCGCTCTTCGTTGTAGAAGGGGATGGTGTCCTTCGAGATGTCTTCGCGCTTCAGGGACGGGATGCAGTTCAGCTCCTCCTCCGTCGGCTCGTGGGACTGGTATTCGCGCAGCGCCTTCGTGTCCGCGACGATCGCGGCGATCTCGGCCTCGCTGAGGGAAGCCTTGTAGGCGGCGAGCTTTTCGCGGAGCTCTCGGTCCTTGCGGTCGACCATGCCGCGCTCGGGGAGCAGGGTCATGAGGACGGCGTGATCGGATTCGAGGATCACGCGCCGGACGAGGTCTTCGTAGTAGCCCGTGCCGATGCGCCGCTTCAGCTCCGCGAAGTCGTCGAGCACGTGCATGTAGGTGAACGCGCCGTCCTCGTCGTAGAGCCAGGACTGGAGCATGTCGGACGCCACGTCGAGGCCGCGCGGGTATCCGCCGTAATCGGCTTCGCGGAAGTGGAATTCGCGGATGTTGATCGCCGCGAGCAGGGCCTTCTCGTTGATGCCCTTTTCCACCTCGGCGCGGAGGGTGTCCAGAATGATCGCGTAGAAGCGGTCGAGGTCCTCGGCCTTCGCGTTCTTCGCGATGACGGAGAAGGAGTCCTCGATCATGTGGGAGTCGTACCCGCCGTAGATGTCCTCGCCGATGCCCGCGTCGATCAGGGCCTTCTTCACGGGCGCGCCGTCGTCGTTCAGGAGCACGGAGGAGAGGATATTCCACGCGCGGCAGTCGAGGACGTCGAGGTTCGATCCGCCGAGCGCGGCATACGCGAGGAACGCCTTGCCCTCCGTTTCGTCGTTCATGCCCACGGAGTAGTGGGAGACGGCGCGGCGCGGTTCCTTCGAGCCGAAGCGCGGCTGGGTCTTCACCTCGGAATGCGGCTCGATCGCGTCGAAGGCGGAGAGGTAGTTCTCGTCCATCCAGGCGAGGCGCTCGTTCATGTCGCAGTTGCCGTAGAGGAAGATGTAGGCGTTGGACGGATGGTAGTGGCTCCGGTGGAAGTTGAGATAGTACTCGTAGGTCAGATCCGGGATGACGTCCGGGTCGCCGCCGGAGTTGACGCCGTAGGTCGTGTCGGGGAGGAGGACAGTGTTGAGCTCATCCCACACGGTCCGGTCGGGGGAGGACATCGCGCCCTTCATCTCGGAGTACACGACGCCGTTGATCTTGAGCTCGTCCCCGGGATTGTCGAGCTCGTAGTGCCAGCCCTCCTGCATGAAGATCTGGCGGTACTTGTAGATGTTCGGATAGAAGACCGCGTCCATGTAGACGTTCATCAGGTTCTTGAAGTCCTTGTCGTTGCAGGACGCCACCGGATAAAGGGTCTTGTCCGGGTAGGTCATCGCGTTGAGGAAGGTGTTGAGGGAGCCCTTCGCGAGCTGCATGAAGGGATCGCGGGAGGGGAAGTTCTTCGAGCCGCAGAGGACGGTGTGCTCGATGATGTGGCACACGCCCGTGGAATCCTCCGGCGGGGTGCGGAAGGCGGCGCAGAAGAGTTTGTTTTCGTCGTCGTTCGGGAGGATGCAGACGCGCGCGCCGGATTTTTTGTGCCTCAGCACGATCCCGGCGGACTTGATGTCGTCGAGGGTTTCCTCGTAGAGGAGCTCGTAGGCCTTGTTCGGCGCGAGGTCCGCGTAGCATTTGATTTCAGCCATAGACGTTTCCTTTCGGGTTTGGAATGGGTGTTCATCCTCTATGATACCCTTTTTCGGCCGTTTTGTCAAGGGGCGGGGGAAGAAGATTGCCGCGCGGGGACCCGTTTTTCGCCCCGTTCAAAATAAACTTACAAATCAGAGGACAAAAAGTGCTTCCGGGGAATTGATTCGAGGCCGCGCGGTATGCTATAATCAGGACACAGGCGGCAGGAAGCCGTCATTTGCTCACGAAGAGGAGTGGAACCATGCTGAAAATCAGAAAAGCAGTCCCCGGAGGCGAGGGTACCCGTTATGTCCCGTACGGGAAACGCCGGGGCAACGAATCCGTCGTCTACTTCACCCGCGATCTCTCCCCCGCAGGCATCGAAAGAATCTACGAGCGCGTGAACGGCGCGATCGCCGGCAAGGTCGCCGTCAAGCTGCACACCGGCGAGCAGCACGGCCCGAACATCATTCCCCCGGCCTGGGTCAAGGAATTCCTCGAAAAGGAGCTCCCGGACGCCGTGATCGTCGAGACCAACACCTTCTACGAGGGCGACCGCTACACGACGGAGCGGCATAGGGAGACGCTCGCCGTCAACGGCTGGGATTTCTGCCCGGTCGACATCATGGACGAGCACGGAACGGCGGAGCTCCCCGTGAAGGGCGGCAAGTGGTTCGATGGGATGAGCGTCGGGAAATCCCTTTTGACCTACGACTCCCTCGTGGTCCTCACGCACTTCAAGGGCCACACCATGGGCGGCTTCGGCGGCTCGAACAAGAACATCGGCATCGGATGCGCGGACGGCAGGATCGGGAAGAAGATGATCCACCAGAAGGGCGCGAACCAGTGGGGCGTCAACGAAGAGGAATTCATGGAGAAGATGACCGAATCCGCCAAGGCGACGGTCGACTTCTTCGGGCGGCGGATCACGTACGTCAACGTGATGCGCAACATGTCCGTGTCCTGCGACTGCGAAGGCGTCGCGGCGCAGCCCGTCGTCACGCCGAACGTCGGGATCGTGGCGTCGACCGACATCCTCGCCGTCGATCAGGTATGTGTCGATCTCATCGCCGCGATGAGCGAGCGCGACCACCGCGATCTCATCGAGCGGATCGAGAGCCGCCACGGCTACCGCCAGCTCTCCTACATGAAGGAGCTCGGCATGGGCAACGACCGGTACTTCCTCATCGACATCGACAACGACGACGCCGTGATCCGCCCGGAGAAGGCGGTCGAGGGCGTGAAGCCGTTCGGGAAGGATTGAACCCGGATAAAATGCAGCGGCTGCCGTGGTACTCCTCCATGGAGAATAAGCGGCAGCCGTTCATTGTTTGTTCAAGTTGTTTGTGGAGATGCCTTGAGGAGAGTGAGCATTGTCAGTTCTGTGTGTTTTTCTCCATCAACCCGAGTCTCCGTGCATCGTCCGGCGTTTTAAAGACAAGATCGGGCGGAAGGTTGTTTTCTGTTCTCAGACAGTAAAACATATCGAGCCGAGCGTCTTTTTCTTCGAGCTTTTCCGGCTTAAAAGAGGCCAGAGAGCCGATCACACCGAAGGATATGGCTGCCGGTATTCCGCTCAGAAATCCGAAAATGACGAGGGGATTGCTCCACCCGACTGATTCAATCAATCCGCCGAACAGCTTGACGTGACTGCTTCCGAAGTATTCGTATCTGTCAACTGGAATTACGCCGATTAACGGCAATATGATGGCATAGATAAAGAACCCAAGAGCGAGCCCTCCGATCACGGCCAAGATCGGAATCAGTTTTTTATTTCGCTTCTCTTTATAACAATATGGACATAATCCGCCCAAATGCTTTGTCGCGTTTTCCAGTTTTTCGCCGTTGCCGTCTGAGGGAACGGATGTGGCTGTGTAATATTCGAGGCGCAGATATGGTTTCCCGCAGAAAGGGCAATTCAGGTCAGTCGAATCAAGATCGGCTTTGGCTGTGTATTTTGTTGACATAATACCCTCCGTGATTGAGTGATAAGGGAATAAATATATGGATATCTGTGAAATCATTATACATTGTTTCCTTTTATTTGTCAAGACGAACGATGGAATCAACATGCTGTTTTTTTCACGGACATCCCCAAAAAAATCTGTTCACGGAGCGGGACGTTTGTTTCCATCCACCCGCGGACGGTTCTTCGTGCCGTCCCCGCGCTTGACAAACCGCAGGTTTCATGCTATACTGAGACCGTTCCACATCATATGACCCAGGAGACACCATGCCCATTTTGAGAATCCTCCTCCCGATCCTGCTCGGCGCGGTGATCGGGTATTTCACCAACGACCTCGCCATCCGGATGCTCTTTCACCCGCGCAAAGCGGTGATGATCGGGAAATGGCAGCTGCCCTTCACGCCGGGGATCATTCCGAAGAATCAGAGCCGCATCGCGGGGGCCGTGGGCGACGCCGTCAGCACCCAGCTCTTCACGGAGACCGACCTGGTCGATCAGCTGAAAAACAGCGGGGCGAAGGCGGAGATCGCCCGCCGGATCACCGACGCGGTCTTCGAAACCGAGCTCTCCCTCGCGAGCTTCTCGGAGGACAGGCCGGCCGAGGCGCCCGATACCCCCGAAGAATCCGAAGAAGAGGGAGAGATCGGCATGCTCGTGCCCGATGAGGACGAGGGGATCGCCGGACGGATCGGGACCTTCGTGACCGACCGCGTCGTCGAGAAGATGGCCGCGGCGGATCTGCACACCCCGATCGAAGACCTCGTCTGGGAGGGCGTGCAGGATTACCGCCGCAACCCGATGATCGCCATGTTTTTGAACGCTTCGGCGGTGGACGCGATCATCGACAAGGTGGAGGGGGCCCTGCGCGCTTACCTCGCCGGGGACGGACGCGCGCTCATCCGGCGGCTCGTGACCGAGGAGGCCGAGGTTCTCAGGCAGACGCCGTTTCGGGATCTCGCCGGGGAGCTGCATCTCGAAAAGGACGCGGCGGCGGAAGCCGTTGGCCGGATCCTCGACCGGTTCCTCGAGCAGTTCGGCTCGTCCTTCTCCGAGAAGACCGACATCGCGGGCATCGTGCGCGAGAAGATCGAATCGATGGACCCGGCTGCGCTCGAGGCGCTCATCATGTCGGTGATGAAGCGGGAGCTGCAGGCCGTCATCAACCTCGGCGCGCTCATCGGGGCCGTCATCGGCGCGGTCAATCTGATTTTGAAGTGAGCGGCGGATCGGTATAACAATAACAAAAGGAGGACAGAAATGCGGTCCTTATACGATGAATGGAAGAAACAGCGTTCCTTCCGCGAAGCATGGGTCGGCGCCCTGATCGCGTTGGGGTTTCTGATCCTCATGCTCAAAAACACGGTCTGCGGGACCGCTGACGTCTCCGAGCAATGGAACGGCGTATTTCAGGACATCCGCACCTACGGCGCGACCTTGACGGCGTTCCTCCTCGTCATGGGATTGTCAAGACTGATGTGCTGTGAACGGGAGAGAAAGACCGACGCGCTTCTGTTCACCGCCGCGGACGGGAGGAAGATCACTTTCTTCTCGAAAATCGGATTCGCCGCGCTGTACTGTCTCTTGACGGTCGCGGTCATCGGCGCGGTCAGTCTGTCGGTGCACGGGGCATCGTTCGGTTTTGCGGACGCGTCGTCGCCCGTGAAGCTATGTCCGTATTACCGCGAAGAAGGACTTCCGCCGATGTCCTGCCTCGGATACGCCGTCGTACAGTACCTCTTCCTGTTCCTCGGTGCGCTGTGCATGGCGGGCTTCATCCGGATTCTGGCAGTCCTCACAAGAAGAACCGCGGTCACGATGGGCGTCTGCGGCGGCGCATACCTCGTTCTCTTGGTGTATTACTACATGAACGGAGGACCGTTGAGAGGCGCGGCTCTGACTGTCGCCGATACGGTGTTCCGGTTCAGCTTCGTCGGGTTCATGGTACAGGACACGTTTGCGTGGGGATCGCTCGTCAACTTGCCCGGATTGTGGAGCGACGTTTGGAAACCGGTTCTCATGGTGCTGTGTATCATTCTGGCGGAAGGCGTTCTTCTGTGGGCGCTGTGGCGAAGGAAGGCGGAGACATGAGGACCGAGCTCAGACAGTTTTTCCGCACGCCGCTGTACTGGCTTGTCCTTCTGGCGGGTCTCGGCGCGAGAGCTTCCCTCGCATACCTCGATTTCAAACACCGTCCGGAGGATGCATGGGCCCTGTCCGGGGGATTCTGGAGCAGAGCGGGATCGGTGACGATGTGTCTTTTGATTCTGATCGTTCTGATCCGCCGTTTTTCCGTGGATGATGAGACCGGGGCGGTTTCCGTCATCGCCAGCACGCCTCACGGGCGAAAGGACCTGTATTTCAGCCGCCTTGCTGCGGGATGCTTCGCGGCAGTTCTCGGCGTCGTCTTTCTGGCGGCGGGGAATATCGGGATCACGGTGAGTCTGGGACGCAGCATTCCGGTCGGCTGGGTCCGAGATTTCATCCTCCGCACCGTTCCCGCGGCGGTGGGAGCGGCCGGGTATTTCCTTGTTTCCGCGTTTGTATGTGACATCTTTGCGAATCAACCCGTGGCCATGTGTATCTGCGGGATCCCGTTCGCCGTCAGTTATTTCATCAACACCGGGATGATCGAAGCGTTCGACGCGTTCTGGTTCCTCCGCTACGGATTCTTCACCGAGCTGCTTCGGGGAACATGGATCGAGACCCGGCCCGTTTTTTGGATCATATGGTATGTCCTGCTGACTGCCGGATTCTTTGTTCTGTCAATATGCCGGAGAAAGGAGCGTAAACTGTTATGAGGCTTGTACTTGAGAATATCAGCAAACGGTACGGGGATACCGAAGCCCTGTCCGGCGTGAGTCTTTCGCTCGAAAGCGGAATCTACGGGCTTCTCGGACCGAACGGGGCGGGAAAAACCACCCTCATGCGGATCATGACCGATCTTCTGAAGCCCACCGAAGGCCGCGTTCTGCTCGACGGCCGGGAGATCGCGGCGATGGGACGGGACTTCCGCCGCAGACTGGGATATCTGCCGCAGGAGTTCGGA
>JAFYBI010000490.1 GCA_017540285.1 Clostridia bacterium
CCCGAGGCAGGGGTGGATTCCCAAGGCGAGGAACCGCGCCTTGGGCGGCGGTGATTGGCAAGAGGCCGGCCGCGGAGGCCTCTTGCCCGCCGTCCGCGTAGGACAGCAAATCAATGGGAGAAAGTCCCGCAGGACTTTCTCTGACCTTTTCCTCTCCTTCCCAAAGGAGACAGCCTGCACTCCATCCGCAAGCGCAGCCGCGCAGACTGAACGTGCGGCCGTTCTCCGCGGGCTTGCGAAGTGAGCCCGCCATTTGTCACCGGGCACCGCCCGCCACTTTTCCCTTGACTTTTCCGAAAAGTCATGCTATAATACCCTTCGCAGGCGGGACTGCCGCGTGTCATGGCGCCGTAAGGTATTGGCATGAGGAAAGTCCGGGCATCACAGGGCAGGATAACGGATAACGTCCGCCGAGGGCAACCTCCGGGAAAGTGCAACAGAAATAGACTACCAACGCGCTCCGCGCACGGTACAGATGGAAAGGCGAGGCAAAAGCTCACCGGCACGACAGGCAACTGTGTGCAAATGTAAACCCTATCCGATGCAACACCTCCATGCGGGGGACCCCCTACCTGGGGTCCATGCCGGCCCGGCAGAACCGCGGAGGCGGCTTTGAGGCGAATGGCAACATCCGTCACAGATAGATGGCAGTCGCCCGCGGGGAATACTCTGCGGGAACAGAACCCGGCTTACAGGCCTGCCGGAATTTTTCCGCTCGTTCGCTTTCTGCGAAAAGGAGCGGAATTTTTTGTTTTTCGCTCTTGACAAAATGCAAGAAGGAACGTATAATACTATTATGAAGCACATGAAGCTTTCCGACGTCAGCCCGACGGGAAACGGAGCGTTTTTCGCACCGGGCCAATCCGGTCTCAGCCCGGAAGGAGGTATCCGACCATGAAGCATCTGAAACGTCTGTCCGCGCTTGTCCTCGCCGTCCTGCTGCTCTGCCTTGCCGCCTGTTCGGAAAAGGCCGCGGAGGATCCGGACAGGCCCCCCGAAGCCGCGCCCGAAACGCCTGCCGTGACCGAGGAAGGCGGAACCGGATCCGGCACGTCCTCCGACGCGCTCATCGCCGTCGAAGAGGATTACGACTGGTCCGCCGGCGTGAAGAAAAACGACTACGCGGGCTATCGGTTCACCATCCTCAACGGCTGCACCGCGTCGTGGTATTCCTACACCCTCGTCACCACCGAGGAGACGACCGGCGAGCCCGTGAACGACGCGATCTATGAACGCACCCAGCGCGCGAACGAGTTTCTGAACGTCGACGTCGTCGAGAACAACGTCTCCGACTCGACCGCGGACCTCAAGAAAGCCGTCAAGGCGGGCTCGGGCGATTTCGACGTCGCGCTCTGCACGCTGATGAATTCCTACGGCATCGCGATGGAGAACAACATCTACGACCTCAACACGCTCTCGGCGGACCTCGACCTCGCGAACGTGTGGTGGGACCAGAACGCCGTGCACGACCTCGACATCAACGGCAAGCTCTACTTCACGACGAGCGACTTCGACACCACGCGCTTCGACTCCATCCGCTCCCTGTACTTCAACAAGCAGATGATCGAGGACCTGTCGATGGAGAACCCCTATGACCTCGTGGACGACAACCGCTGGACCCTCGACAAGTTCATCGAAATGTGCGCGGCGGCGGAGCTCGACCGGGACGGCGACGGCGTGATGACCGACACCGACCGCTACGGGTACGTCACCTACGGCGAGCTCGCGGTCGACATGCTCATCGCGGGCACGGGCATCCACTACATCGCGAAGGATCCCGAGACCGGGCGCCTCATCAACGGCACGCAGGGCGAGAAGCTCATCGACGTGTACGCGAAGATCTACGACCTGCTCTGGACCGACAACCGCATCTTCGACTGCCGCCAGAACCGGTATTCCAAATACGCCCGCGGCCTCGGAGACCGCATCCAGGAGCCCATCTTCACCGAAAACAGCGCGCTCTTCTACAGCGAATGCATGGCGTGGACCCGCGTCCTGCGCGAGATGGAGGCCGATTTCGGTGTCGTGCCCCCGCCGAAGTTCGACGAGGAGCAGGACCGCCACTATTCGATCATTCTGAACCCCTTCATGCAGATGATCCCGATCACGGAGAAGGCGGAGCAGGTCTCCCGCACCTGCAACGTCCTCGACGTCCTCGCCTCGGCGTCGCACGATACGGTGGTCGACGCGTACGTCAACGTCACCCTGACCGGCAAGGTCGCCCGGGACCCGGACACCGTGCGCATGCTGCACCTCGTGTTCGACGAGCTTTCCTATAATATCCATTTCAGCAACGTGAACATCCGCTCGACGATCCAGAACGGCCTGACCGGCGGCTCGGAGAACATCGCGTCGATGATCCAGAAATCCGCCAAATCGGTCAGCAAGACCCTGGAGAAGACGAACGATTTCTTCTTCGGAGGCTGATCGTCGGCGGAGCGGGAGCGGACGATGATCCCGTCCCGCACCCGCGACAGAGAACAGAACCATGAAAGGATCCCGTGGAACGGAGAAAGGAGGACGCCATGCGCTGGGACCGGAAGCTGACCGTATTCGCCGCGGCCGCGGTCATTTTGATCGCCGCGCTCGCCGCCGTCCTCCTTCTCCTCACGCAGACGAGCATGAACCGCGCGGCGGATCGGATCGCGGGGGATGCGGAGGAGGGATTCCGCTCCATGACCGCCCGCATCGAAAAGCGCGAGGGGGACGTGTTCCGCGTGACGATCGCGCAGCGGAGCAAGTTCGAGAGCCAGCACAAGTACCGGGGCTTCCGGACGTCGTGGCTCTGCGCGCTCGAATACGTTCCGGGGGAATTCCTCTTCGACGAGGTGAATTATTCCTATAAAGTGACCTTCCGGATGAAGACCTACGATACGGAGAACGTCTACTCCCACCGCGATTCGTGGGCCGCGTATACGCGCTACGACGACAACGTCCTTATGCTGAAGGACGGGGAGATTTACTACATTTATTATCAGGAAGGAAACCGCGAATACTATTTCGCCGCAAAATGCCCGCCGCTGACCGAGTGGCTGGACGGCTTCGGCGGATAAAAGGCGCGGCGCTGTGCCAAAATACCCAACAGGGCGGAGAAAAAGCCTCCGCTCTGTTGTCATGTTGCAAGAATCTCGAAAAGATCGCAAAAAGGGGTTGACAAGGGGAGGCGGAAGTGATAGAATAGCGGGGC
>JAFYBI010000491.1 GCA_017540285.1 Clostridia bacterium
CCCCGCCCAACCGGAAGAGGCGATCCCCACAGAACCGGCAGCACAGATCCCCGCCCAACCGGAAGAAGCGGCGGAGCCTGCCGTGCCCGAGGCTGAGATCACCTTCGGTCCCGGGGCGCCGTCCCAGCCCGCGCAGCAGCCCGGACCCCAGCCCGGCACTCAGCCCCTCCCCATGGCGGCAGTCGCGTGCTACGGCCTGACGAAGCGCTACGGTGCGACGCCCGCGCTCACGGACGTCTCCCTCGAGCTCCCCGCCGGCAAGATCATCGGTCTGCTCGGCCCGAACGGGAGCGGCAAAACCACGTTCATCAAGATCCTCGCGGGGCTCCTGCAGCCCACGGGAGGCACGGTCCTCATTCACGGCGAGCAGCCCGGCGTCCATACCAAGGCGGAGGTCTCCTACCTCCCGGAGCGGATGTACTTCGATCCCGGCATGCGCGTGAGCGACTGCATCGGCCTGTTCCGCGACTTCTACGCGGACTTCGACGAGCGGCGCGCGCGGGAAATGCTCGCGATCCTCGGCGTCCCGGTCGACGGCAAGCTGAAGACGTTCTCGAAGGGCACGCGCGAAAAGGTGCAGCTCGTGCTCGTGATGGCGCGGCGCGCGAAGCTCTATCTCCTCGACGAGCCGATCGGCGGCGTCGACCCCGCGGCCCGCGACTTCATCCTGCACACCATTGTGACGGCGTACGAGCCGGGCGCGACGGTGATCCTCTCGACCCACCTGATCCGTGACGTGGAGCCGATCCTCGACGGATTCGTCTTCCTCGGCTCCGGCTCGGTCATCATGAGCGGCGAGGCGGAGGTCGTCCGCGCGGATACCGGCAAAACCCTTGACGAGCTCTTCCGGGAGGTGTTCCGATGCTGGTAAAACTTTTCCGACATGATTTCCGCGCGCAGAGCCGGATGCAGATCCCGGTCCTCATCGCCATCGCGGCGGC
This sequence comes from Clostridia bacterium, assembly GCA_017540285.1. Taxonomy (GTDB): domain Bacteria; phylum Bacillota; class Clostridia; order Oscillospirales; family CAG-272; genus UMGS1696. The sequence continues at coordinate 942 of JAFYBI010000491.1, forward strand.
GGCGGTCCTCGGTTTTCTCAATATGATCTTCCTCGCGGGCACCGGCAGCGGTCGGCTCGTCTCCGAGGAGGCGAACAGCTACGGGCTGCTTCTCGGCGCGGCCATCAGCGGGACCTTTTTGATCTTCCTCGCCCTCGGCATCGCCATGACGGTCATGGCCGTGCTGATCTTCGTCCGGTTCTACCGCTCGATGGTGACGGACGAGGCGTATCTGACCTTCACCCTCCCCGTGACCGCCGGTCAGCTCATCGGGGCGAAGTTCCTCTCGTCGATGCTGTGGTTCCTCATCGGCGGCGCGGCGCTGACGATCGCGGGCGGTCTGATGTACACCGGCGCGGTGCTGGCGGGCGGCGAGGACTTCCGCGAGGCGATGACGGCTCTCTGGCAGGACTTGTTCGAGATGATCGCGGAAAGTCCGCTCACGGTCTTCCTCCTGATCCTCTGCACCGTCGCAGCCGCCGTCCGCTGGTATTTCCAGATCACGGGCGCGATCCTCTTCGGCGCGTCGGTCGTGCGCAAGAACAAGGCGCTCGCGGCGGTCGGGATGGTCTTTGCCGTGAACTTCGTCGTGAACCTCGTCACCTCGTTCTTCCCCAGCCTCGGGCTCTTCGCCCTGGTCTTCGGATTCGGGGGCTCCTACGACTTCGATATGAACATCTGGCTCCTCGTTCAGACGGGCATCAGCGCGATCCTCGCGGCGGTGTTCTGGTGGATGAGCGTCCGCATCGCGAAAAAGAGCGTGAACATCGAATAACAAAACCAAACAGAAAGGCCGCATGCGGGACAGGATCGCCGCGCATGCGGTCTTTTTCGTGTTTTCCTGTTCAGATCGTCTCGAGCATCCCCCGGAGGAACTTCTTCCCCATCCCGAGCACGAAGGGATAGGGCAGGCAGGTCCGATACGCCCAGGCATACCAATGGCCCATCACGAAGGCGGCGAGCGGCGCGTACCGTCCCCGGCTCTCCCGTCCGGCGAGCAGGAGCGCAAGCTCCTCGTCAAGGGGCTCCGGTCCGCGGATCGGCCTCTGCCAGTCGAGGAGGACGGTCCCGGTCTCGCGGGGCACGACGTTCTCGCCCTTGCAATCGCCGTGCAAAAGGACGACGGGCACATTCCAGAGCGCCGCCGCGCCGTGTTCCGCCCAGTCGAGGAGGCGGCTGCGCTCCTGCTCCGTCATCCCGGCATTTCCGAGTGTCGGCAGGATCCGGCGGCAGGCGTCGGCGAGCTTCTCCGGCGTCGAGAAATCGAAGAATACCGGGGCTGCAGGGGTGTCGAACCGCCCGATCGCACGGCGCAGCTCCCGCACCCGCTCCCGGATCGCCTCATCGGAGAGAGCGCTCCAGTCCTCCCGGGCCTCGCCGAGATCGGGGAGCAGCATCCAGTCGCAATCGCCGATCTCCCCGTCCGAAAGCGTCACGAGGAGCGCCGGATCCCGCACCGCCCGGTAAAACGCCCGCTCCGTGCTCGCCGCGGTCAGCTGGGTCTTGAGGATCGCCGATCCGCCGCCGTCAAAGACGATCCGCTCGACGCGGGACAGCGGCCATTCGTGCAGCACGGCGCGTTCCCGGACGTCCTGCCCGACGACCGACGCGATCTCCCCGCCGTCGGGGATCGTGAGAAGTCCGTTCTTCATGCGCGTTCCTCCGTTCATCCCTTCGCGTGCTCTTCATACCACGCGTCGAGGTCGTAGTTTTCACGGAACCATTCCAGCGTGCACTCCGGATCGAGCCCCTCCTCCCAGATACAGACCGTGTCGTCCCCGATCGAGGAGAAAGCGTCCCGGAGGCATGCCGCGAGATACGCCGCCTTCTTCTGCATGTGCTCCCCGGCGAAGTACCCGGGCAGATCGTATTTCCACGCGGTCGCGAGGTTCTCGAAGACCCGCGCCATGTCCTCTGTCGGGTACGTCATCGAATACCCGTCGACGAAATAGATCGCGTCGGGATCCTTGCCCTCTTCCCAGAACTGCCCGTTCATCCCGTTGTCGTCCCAGTTGTAGGTATTCCCGTCCTCGTCGGTGTAGATGTAGCGGTATTCGAAGTCCGGCGGGTTGAGCATGTTCCAGCGGGCGAAGAGCTCGAAGTCGCGGTCCGTCTCCCAGCTCAGATGATACGCCGTGTTCTCGAAGACGTGCATGAACTCGTGCGCGACGGTTTTGTCGAGCCCGCCCTGGTTGATGTCGAAGACCGCCAGCTCGATCCCGCTCTGCTCCGTCGTGAACGCGGTCGCGTCGCTGATGGAATTGCGGTTGTTGAGCTCCGGAATGATCTTCCCGGTCAGGCAGATGTCGAGGCTCGAATAGCAGGACACGACCTCCTTCATGAAGCCCTCAGGGAGACGCGAGAAGAACTCGGAGAGCTCGACGAGCGCACTGTGGATCAGCGTCTCGTCGGTCTCCGGCAGGACCGCGTATCCGACCATGTACCGCACGGCATCGGTGCCCGTATAGACGGTGACGTCGTATTTTTCATAAAGCTCTTCGATCAGGGCCTGATTCTCCCCGCTGCCGTTTTCCCTCTCGAGCAGATCGAAGCCGATCCGGCCGTCGCTCTCCTCGTCCGCCTCCCAGCGGCAGAGCGACGATTCTCCGTCCTGGTAGTAGAGGAAATACGCGTCGCCGTCCCAGTCCCGTATTCCGTATACATAGGCGTAGCCGTCCTCCGGCACGGGCAGGCTGATTTCGTCCAGACGCAGCCCGCTTTCCGGGTCATAGCGCAGAATGGAGGAATTGCCGTCGGTGTCGTTCAGGAAATAGAGGTACTCCGCGTTGCCGTCCGGATAGCTGAGATAGCAGGATTCCGGCATGGCGATCGACAGATAGGACTCCGGGCGCGCGGGATCGTACAGATGGACCTCTCCGGTCCTGTAATCGCTGTCGACCAGGCAGCCGCGGCAGACGCTCATGCCAAGAGTCGTCCCGTGGAACAGAAGAACGGTCCCGTCCGAAAGCCGGTAGACGCCGCTGCAGTAATCGTAGGTATCGTTCGAGAAGCAGGTCACGAGGTACAGCCCCTCCCGGATGACGTCGGTGACATCGATGTTGTCGTACCCCGCGGGGGCGGTCAGCGGGATCGGGTCGAACGCAAAGGTCCCGTCCTCCGTCAGCGTCGCGCACCACAACTCGGGCAGATTGTCGGAGAGGATGAGCCGGTCTCCGTCGATCAGCTCCGCGCCGTATGCCCAGAGGTCCTCGTCCGGAAACCGGGTGAGGATGCCGCCGCTGAGGCTTTCGTCGAGAACGCAGAGAGAAGTCCGGCTGATGTCAAAAAGTACGGGCTGTCCGTTCATCAGAAAGAGCGAATAACCGGCATACATTCCATCCCCGTCATCGCTGAAGGGATACTGACCGATTGCGACGGTGCAGGTTTCCAGATCGACGAGGGCGAGGTCCGCGCGTGCCAGATCCTCCCGCGTGCTGCCGATGAGGACCCGGCCGTCCTCGATGTTGGACATGGTCTCCGGGACGAACGGAAGATTCATCGTCATGACGCGCTCCGCCAGCGGGGTATAGAACTCTTCCTCGGTATACACCCGCACGTTGTCGGGCAGCGCGGGCTCCGGTTCGGGCGCCTCGGTCTCCGGCATCTCGGTCTCGGGCGTCTCCGTTTCGGGCGTCTCGGTCTCCGGAGGCTCCGTTTCCGGCAGCTCCGTCCCGGTCGGCTCCGGTACCGGCTCGATCCTCCGGATATGAGGGATGCTGCAGCCCGTCAGCGCGACGAGCAGCGCCAGCAGGGCAGCCGTGTATCCGATCCTCTGTTTCATGTTCATCCTCCTCCCGCGGTATTCTCTCTCTATCATAGCACATCCCGGCGGCTTTTCCATCGCTAATCTTAGCAAAAAAACGCCGATCCCGGCGGCAAAAGAAAAAACAGGGCCGGAGCCCTGTCGTCAGTGAAGGAAAAACCACGCGAGGGCGATGATGCCCGCCAGCACGAGAAAGATCGGTCCGAAGACGAGGAGCGCGGACAGGATCATCGCCGGGATATCTCCCTTTTCGAGCGGGACGTTCTCATCCCGGTGGAATTCGCGGGCCTTCCGCTCGCCGTCTTCGAGCGTATCCGCCACGCCGGAGCCCCACGTGTCGCTCCGCCAGACGCCCTCCGCCCGTCCGTTTTCCTCGCGGAACGCGCGCGCCTTTTCCTCGGCAGCCTTCAGCTCTTCGCGCTCGGCGGGGGTGAGCGAGGGATCGTCCCCCTCTTCTCCGCCTTCTTTCTTCCTCATGTCTTCGAGGTACAGCCGGTTGCTCTCCCGCATCGCCTCGAAGGCCTTGTCCCTGCGCCTGCTCATCGGATCCTCCTTTCGGCCTGTCTCTGGGCAAACGGATGACGGGGAGACGTTTCTGCCGTCTCCCCGCATTTCTTTATTTCTGAATGGTCTTGTCCTCGAAGGTTTCGAGCATGTGATGGCATGCGACGAAGTGATTCGGGCGGACTTCCTTCATCTCGGGCGTGATCTTCGTACACACGTCCGTGCAGTATTTGCAGCGCGTGTGGAACTTGCAGCCCTTCGGGGGATTCACCGGGGACGGGATGTCGCCCTCGAGGATCACGAGGTCCCGGTTGTCGTCTACGTTGGTCGTCGGGATCGCCGAGAGCAGCGCTTCGGTGTACGGATGCAGCGGATGGTCGAACAGCTCCTGCGATTCGGAGAGCTCCACCATGTTGCCGAGATACATGACGCCGATGCGGTCGGAGATGTATTTCACGACGGAGAGATCGTGGGTGATGAAGAGATACGTCAGGTTGTTCTCTTCCTTCAGATCCTGCAGAAGGTTGATGATCTGGGACTGGATCGACACGTCGAGCGCGGAGACCGCCTCGTCGCAGATGACGAACTTCGGGCTCGTGGACAGGGCGCGGGCGATGCCGATGCGCTGCCGCTGACCGCCGGAGAACTGGTGCGGATAGCGGTGGATGAAGTACGGCGCGAGACCGCACATATCCATGATTTTGAGGACCTGTTCCTTCATCCGCGGGCTGTTCTTTCCGTAGTGACCGTGCGCCACCATGCCCTCGCCGATGATCTGGCCGACCGTCATGCGTGGATTCAGGGAGGAGTACGGGTCCTGGAAGATCAGCTGCATGTCGGAGCGGAGCTCGCGCATTTCCTTCGTGGTGAGTCGCGCGAGGTCGATGCCGTCGTCGCGGAACGCTTCGCAGCGCCGGAACTCTTCGTCGTCCTGATAGCGTTCGCGCATCGCGGCGATCTCGGCATGGGCGGCGGCGAGGTCCTTTTTCAGCGCGTCGATCTGTGCGTTCACCGATTTGAGCTTTTCTTCGGCAGTCGCGATCCGCGCGTCGTTGTTCTTGCCGTTTTCCTTCTGGTATTCCTCATCCGCCAGCCTGGCTTCCGCCCTGTTCTTCTTGGCGGTGAGGTCGCGCAGCTTCACAGAATAGCCTTCGACCTTCATGAACGCGCTCTGGACCGGTGCGCAGTCCTCGACAGTCATGAACCCGCCGAAGATCTTCGCGAGGTTCTGGAACGCGGCGTCCGCATCGCGCTTGGCCTGACGGAACACCTCGTTCTTTTCGTTCTGCTCGTCGGCGGAGGCCTTTTCGAACGCCTCTTCGGCTTCCTTTTCCTTCGCTTCGAGCTTCTTCAGCTTTTCCTTGAGCTGCGGGAGCTTCCTGATCGTATCGCGGACATACTGCGGCGCCGCTTCGTCGAGGGTGCGGCCGTAATACATCGTGTAGCCGTCGGTCTGACGGTAGAGCTCGAGCAGCGTCCGGCCGAAGGTCGACTTGCCGCATCCGGATTCGCCCACGAGACCGAGCGTTTCGCCCTCGTAGATATCCACGTCGATGCCGTCGTTCGCCTTCACATACATTCCCTTCTGCTTGAGGGGGAAGTACTGCTTCAGATTCGTGATCCTCAGAAGGATCTTCTTATTTTCCGCCATTCTTCCTCTCCTCCTTGTTGGGATAGAAGCACCGGATCTCCTGCGTGTCGGAGATGCGCGTCATCTTCGGCTCTTCCCCGCGGCACTTCTCCGTCGCGTATTTGCAGCGGGGCGCGAACTTGCAGCCCTTCGGCAGATCGAGCGGATGCGGCACGGCGCCGGGAATCGCTTCGAGACGCTGGTTGGCAGGGGTGTCGAGGCGCGGGATGGAGACCATCAGGCCCTCGGTATAGGGGTGGGAGTATTCGTTCTTCGGATCGAAGAGGACCTTCGCCGGGACGCGCTCCACCACCTGTCCGCAGTACATGACCGCCACGTAGTCGGCCATCTGGTTGATGACGCCGAGGTCGTGGGTGATGAA
>JAFYBI010000492.1 GCA_017540285.1 Clostridia bacterium
GATCGAGGTTGCGGAGGACGGATCCGAGATACCGCGAGACAATCTTACCGCGCGGCTGACGCCCTGCTCCGAGGACAACTCGCTGACCGTCACAGACGCGGGCATGATGAACGGCTACCGTGCGGTAGAGATCTCCGTCCCGCAGGATTCACAGCTTGACGAGGTCACGGTCTCGTTCCGCTATGACGGCGAGGGCGGGACCTTCACGCGGAACGTCGTGTTCAAGGTCTATGTGCCGAAAATCAAGTTCTTCCAGGAGAATCTGACACTGCCAGCGGGTATCCTCGACGAACCCGCCTTTCTGCCGTTTGAAGTCGAAGGAATGGGCGACGACTACGAACTGGAACTCGAGCTGAACGGAGAGGATTACGAGATCGACCTGCTCCGCTGCTCCGACCCGGAGGCAAAGAACGTCCATTTCGCCGCTCTCATGGAGAAGGCCAAAAAGACAGGCGACGCTGGCTTCTACACGCAGAACTATCTCAACGTCACGGCACGCGCGGGAGAGCGAGAGATCAAGGGTTCGATCCCGGTCCTTCGCATGAATCTCGGCCTCGCGATCGGCATCAACGCGATCAACTGCTACCGCGTACCGAAGAAAGAGTCCGCCGGAAAAGCAATGAAGGACATGACGCCCGCGGATTTCGAGACCTCGACGACGGAAGCGCGGGCTTATCTCATCACATACGACGCCGAGAACCATCAGGTAATACAAAACGCCGCCTTTCCGACGGTAACGTTCGAACCGCTTGATAGCGAGGAACCGGAAGCGGCCGAGCGCATCCGCAAGGCGATCGCGGGACTGAACATCGAGGTCAAGGTACTGGACCACGCGGACCAGTTCGCCCGGCTCGTCTTCCTCTGCAAGGGTGGCTTCCTCGACGCGCCCACGCGGTATATCGTCCGGATGAAGGCATCGTATACGGCCGGTGAGAAAACGTATACCTTTGAGCGCGAGGTGCTCCTGCGCAGTCAGGCCTCGCGTGTGGTCGCGGGCGTGAAGGAGAACTATGATGTCTACAAATACGACGAGCAGATCTTTGAGACGCTGACGCAGATCAAGGCGGTCATTTTCGACCGCTATCTGGAAAACCTCTTCTCCGTCTATGCGATGATCGACCGCATGATAGACGGCTACGACCGCGCGTACGGGTATGATCCGTATCAGGTCGCGAAGGTCATCGACGTATGGGAACGGTTCCAGTCCGGCGTGATGGTCGGCGCGAACGCTGAGGTCAATCAGTACGGCGTCGCGGATGAAATGGAGGCACTCGCCGCTGCCACGCGGAGCTGGGACGGCTGGCAGGGCATCATCCTGCGGATCAGTCTGGACATCATGACCGGCGGCGCATCCGAGGTGATCATGGTCGCACTGGACATGAACCGCGGGATCATGGATTACCACAAGGAGACAGGCGGCAAGGGGACACCTTTCGGTTACTTCAAGGCTGGCGTGATCCCGCTTGCGCTGGCGACCGGACTCGGCGTGGTGACGTGGGCCGGCAAGGTCGGCGGCGACAAACTGGCGAAGCTAGGCAAGCAGCTCACGCCGGAAAAGACCGCCGCCTTCCTGAAGAAAGCCGCGGCAGTCAAAGAAACCGCTATGGAAATGGCGGCGCTTGCCGCCTCCGACGCTCAACGAGCACTCGGTTCCACGCTCCGAATGATCCCGGGATCGGAAAAGATCTACAACGCCATGAACAGCACTGTGGAGAAGTTCAACAAGATCGATCCCGTGATCAGAGTCCCGCGCGCAACACGGGCGACGAATTCCGTCAAGAGCGCCGTCGGCAAGGGAAAGAACGCGGCAGATGACATCGTCTCGCAGGTCAAGGGCGCGCCGAAGACGGTCCGCGAGCAGTGTCTCGACATGGCGGGCAGCGCTGTCAACCGCGAGGGCGAAGCCATCTATGCGGATCTCATACGGGCAAAGAAGGCGCTGCAAGCATCTCCCGCGGACGAGGTCCTCACGCGGGAATACAACCAGGCACTGGTTCGGTTCAAGTCCAGTCACGCGGCGATCGAACACGCCAACAGCGTGCTACCCGGCGAAGCGCTTGCTTTCCGGGGCGCGATCAACGCCGATCTGGAGAAGAATTTCACCGCGGAGGTCGAGAGGCGTCTGAAACAGAAGATCGCGGAAAAGTACGGCGTGGCTGTCGAGACCGTCCACGTGGAGCGTGCGACCGGGAACAAGTCCGCAATGGTCAAGTTCGGGCGCGACTGTGATATGACGCCGAAAGTCGTCACCCAGCGAGGCGGGACGAAGTACGTGAGCCAGGCGACGACGGACGAACTGCTCGAAGCGTCCGTACGCGAGACAATCGAGGCGCAATGCGGCAGCGAATTTGCACAGGGCTTTGCCCAGAAGGGCGGCTATGCGCGCAAGGTGGACTTCACCGGCTGCACGCCGCAGCACGCGGATTACTTTGAGGGCGGTATCGAAGCGGTGCCGATCCTCACGGAGAAGGAGCACATGGGGACCTTCGTCGGCGAGGACAAGGCGCGCAGCTGGGGCGAAACACTGAAATACAAAGGAGCTCATCCGTATCATGAGGGTCTCGCACTTGAATGCGAGGCGCTGGAAGGTCTGTCAGAGCAGCAAACCGGTGCGCTTATGCGGGAACTGGAGGCATACGCCAAGGCGGATACCGGAGCGATCCAAAACATCCGTCTCTCTGACCGTGCGCAAAAGCTGAAGGAAGCGTATGCGCTGATGGAAGAGGGCGTCTACCAGCCCGGCAAATACGGCAAAAAACTGCAGGAAAAGGAATGGGTCTCTCTCTGCGCCGGACATGGTTCGACGCTGACGGATCAGGACTACATCAGCTCGCGCATCCTGAACCGCGGCAGCGGTCAGGCGATGATGGAGGACATGGCCTCCCGCGCGACAGAATGGACCGGCGAGCGGATCACGCTCTCCGAAGCGCGCAAGGCATGCGAGATGAACGGCACGACACTGGAAGCTGCCATCAACCGTGTCGGTGAGCAGTTCACAGAAATCGACGCCAAACTGGGCTACGGTTCTCTCTCGCAGACTACGGCTGCAGTCGGTGGCGGCGGCGCGGTCAACACGATCAGGAACGGGCAGAGGGACAACAGCTGATCCATAACGTAAGATTCACAAGAGGGAGCGCAGTCTTCGCTCCCTCTATCGTGTATGAGGTGTTTCGATGTGAGATCATGAAGGCAATTTGTCACCTGCAGGTGCCAAAACCAATTCTGTTCATTTTCCTGCCTCC
>JAFYBI010000493.1 GCA_017540285.1 Clostridia bacterium
GGAGGGTGTCCTCGAAGGTCGAATCCGACACCATCGGGGGCATGTAGCCGCCAAAGAGGCGCACCACGTCCGCGTCCGTCATGACGCCGAGGTTCTGATCCAGCGCGGCGGCGAGTTCCTCGCTCGTCATCGCGCCGAGGGACTCCTCGAGTTTGTCGGCATAGTCCCTCCTCACCTGCTCCGTCACGACCTGAACGGCGGCTGCCGTGACCTCCTCGTCGCTCATCGACGCGAGATAAGCCCCGACCGTGGCCTCGTCCATGCCGCTCTGTTCCGTCATTTCCTGCGCGAGGATGGCCCGCACGCCCTCCGCCGGCATCGCCGCAAGCCGATCCGCCGCCATCGCCGCCGCGTCCTCATCGGAGAGAGACGTCGCGGAGAGCGTATAGGCGGCCGCTTTCTCGGGTACCGTCATCGCGGAGAGCGCGTCCCGGATCGCGGCGGCCTTTTCCTCCTCGGTCAGGGTGTCGTTGTTGTATGCGTCCGTCGGGAACGGGAGGCCCGTGAACACGTCGGCGGCGGGATCCGCCTGCTGGGCCCGGTACACCTCCGACGCCTCCGTGCGCTCCATGATGTGCCGCGAGAGAGCCGGAAGATAGCCGACCGCGCCGTTCAGCGACGTGGCGACGGCCTCCGGATCGGGGCGGATGATCCCGGCGACCGTCAGCCGTTCGCTCTGTCCCAGGGCGAGCTTCATGAACGCTTCGTTCTCCGACATGTCCCGCCAGACGCCGTCCTCGTCCTTCTGACAGAGCTCGCAGGGGAGCATCAGGGCGAATTCCGTCCCGATCAGGTCGTCCGGCGTCCAGCTCTCGGCGGGGATCTCGATCTCCTCGCCCTTCATGACGGCCTTCATGATCTCGTCGAACTCCTCCTTCGGCTTGATCCCGAGGGACTAGAGGTAGAGGTCGTTGATGCGGTTCTGCCCGTCGACGACGAGGACCACTTCGTTCCATTCGTCCGGCCACTCGCCCGCGATCAGGTCGTACTGCTCGGCCATGAGCGAGGCGTTGTCGATCATTTCCTCCCACACGTCGACGGCGTAGAAGCCCATCTCGCCGCCCGCTCCGCCGCTGCCCGCGCCTCTCCGCATGCCCGAGAAGAGCGAGGAGGGGTTGAGCTGCCGCGGAAGGCCGTCCTCGCCGGTCTCCGTGACGGAATAGAGGTGGAGCGGGACGTCGTACCCGTAGGATACAGCGGACGCGTACCCGTCGAAGTCGCCGCCCTTCTCCTCGATGAATTCCATGAACCGCCCGAGGTTGTTCTCCTGCACGTCGATGGTCGAGACGGTCTCCATGAGCTCGAGGGTCACGGGATTGGAGCGGATCAGCCCGTCGTCCTCCCAGTCCTCCGCGTCCGCGCCGTCCCGGGCGGACATCATCGCCGTCATGACGGAGGAGAGGTCAACCGTCTGGGCGTTGATCTGGAGCGGATAGGCGGAAAGGGTGTCCTCCTGCACCTTCGCGATATACCGGTTGATGCCGTTCGAAAGCGAGAGGATGAGCGCGATCCCGATGATCCCGATCGACCCGCCGAACGCCGTGAGGAAGGTGCGGGCCTTTTTCGTCATCAGGTTGTTGAGCGACAGGCTCAGCGCGGTGAAGAAGGACATGGACGTGCGCTTCTTTTTGCCGCGGTCGTTCGCGCGGGTCCCTTCCCCCTCCTCCGGCTGCCCGTCCTCCTGCGCCGCGCCGTAGACCTCGGCGGCCTCCTCTTCGGGGGAATAGGGATCGGTGTCGGAGATCACGCGGCCGTCGAGGAGGCGGATGATCCGGGTGGAATACCGTTCGGCGAGGTCGGGGTTGTGCGTGACCATGATGATGAGCTTCTTCTCGGCCACTTTTTTGAGGATCTCCATGACCTGCAGGGAGGTCTCCGAGTCGAGCGCGCCGGTGGGCTCGTCGGCGAGGAGGATGTCGGGATCGTTGACGAGCGCCCGGGCGATGGCGACGCGCTGCATCTGGCCGCCGGAAAGCTGCGGGGGCTTCTTTTTCAGCTGATCGCCCAGGCCCACAGCCTCGAGGGCTTCCCGCGCGCGCTGCCGCCGTTCGGCCTTCGAGACGCCGGACAGGGTGAGGGCGAGCTCGACGTTGGCCAGCACGGACTGGTGGGGGATGAGGTTATAGGACTGGAAGACGAAGCCGATGGAGTGGTTCCGGTAGGCGTCCCAGTCGCGGTCGCCGAACCTCGCCGTCGGGACGTGCCGGACGTACAGTTCCCCGGCGGTATAGCGGTCGAGACCGCCGATGATGTTCAGAAGGGTCGTCTTGCCGCACCCGGAGGGGCCGAGGACGGAGACGAATTCGTTCGGTCGGAAGGCAAGGGTGACGCCGTCCAGGGCGACGACCTCGCCGGAGGGGTAGATCTTGGTGATCCGGTCAAGCTGGAGCATGGAAAAACCGCCGTACTTTCAAGACAATCTATATCAGTATAACCCAAAAAAGGGAGGAAAATCCACGCGATTGTGTGAATTTTTCTCCCGCTGCACGCTGAAAGAAAGGAAGGACCGTTGCGAAAACAAACCTGGTGCCGGTTTTCTTCCCTACCCAGCTTCAGCTTGTCATTGCGAGGAGCGATTTCTGAGAATCGCGACGCGGCAATCTCTCCGAAATTGGGGAGCACGATAGAAACCGTGGACAATGACGGACACGCTGTCAATGACATTGTCACCAATTCTCTGCCTCCGTTTTCCGGTTCGGAGAGATTCCCTGCGGAATAGACAATGTGCAGCGGTGTCATTTCAATATCCGGGACCCGGTTTTAAAGCTGCTTGGCCTTCTTGCAAAAAGAGCAAGTGCAACAGCCCCTTCCGCATCAACGCCTGCCTTTTCCAGCCGCCTCCGCGCACAGGCCGTATTCCCTCAGCTCCCGCTTCCCCGTGAGCGCGAAGACCCGGTCCGGCCTCGGATCCAGGCACGCGGCGAGCGAACGGATCAGGCGGGGCGCGGCGTCCGCTTCACGGATCAGAAGGACGGTCTGCGCGTCCGTCGGGATCGTTTCGCCGTCTGCATCGTCCGCCGGCCGCGCGTCGAGCAGAACGCCGTCCGGGGAGAGTGAGACAAAGACCGCGGGACAGCCGAGATACCGGAGGAACCAGTCGGCGAGGATGAGGAGCCCTCCGTCCGCGAGCCGCGTCTTCTTCAGCACCGCAAGCAGATCCTCCGTGAAGCGCGGAAGCAGCCCCGCGAGCCACTTCGCCGAGACCGGTCCGATCCCGGGGACCCGCTCGAGCGCCCACGGATCCGCCAGCAGCACGCCGCGCAGCGATCCGAAGGCGCGGATCAGCGCGTGCGCCGTTTCGTTGGTATTGCGCCGCGGCAGGACCTCGAACAGGAGCCGCTCGAGGATCTCGTGCTCCCGCCAGCCGTCAAATCCCGTCTCGGCAAAGCGTTTCGCCATTCGCCGGCGGTGTCCGCGGTGGTCCCGGACCGGCTCTTCGCGCTCATCCGCCCCGGTTTTCTTCGTCTTCATCCGTTCTCCCTCTCTCCGAACTGTGTTTGCGCGCCGCTTCGAGGAGGATGCGCGCGTTCTCTTCCGAAGGCGCTTCCCCGTCGAGGATCAGATCGTACGCCGCGTCCTCCTTCGGGGTGAGATGCGCCCGCTGCCATGCCGCCTTGCCGATCGCACGGTCTCCGCGTTCCCGCTCGCGGCGGTTGAGTTCGTCCGGGCCGATGTCGATCCGCACCCAGAACGCGTCGCACGACGCCGTCAGGCGCAGCGTTTCGGCGTACAGCTCCTCCGTATCGAAGAGGCAGTTGTCGATCACGGCGTCCCTGCCCGACCGATCGATCGCCGCCGCGGCAAGGGTCATCACCGTGAGAAAGTCGCGAACCTCGTCAAGCGCTTCTCCCGGTCTCTCCGGATCGGGGAACGGATGCCCCGCGTACCGGAAGGGGGCTATGTGCGCGTCGACCGAATCGTAGGAGAGGAAGTACAGCGGCCGCGGCCAGATCTTCTGCAGATTCCGCGACAGCGTGGTCTTGCCCGACGAGGACGGGCCGTTGAGAAATACGATCATGGCGCGCAGCCTCTCTTTCTCCCCCAAATCGGGAATTTGCGTCCGGGATCCCCTATCCTTCAAACATTTCCGCGATCTCGTCCGGGGACGCGCCGTGAACGTACTGTCCGACCGCCTCGAGCCGTCCGGCAAGCTCGCTCCGGATCAGCCGGCATCCGAGAAGGGCGGATTCCAGTTCCCGAACCGGGCGGATGCCGAAAAAGTCGCCCGTCATGCGCACCCCGGTCAGAACGCCGTGCTCCGCCTCGAAGGACAGCTCCACGCATCCGTAGGGGAACCGCCGCTTCACGTTCTGCCCGAAGGTCCCGGACGCGCCGAAATTCCATTCCCACGTCCGGTATTTTTCCCGCGCCAGCGTTTCGATCCCCGCCCGCTGCTCCTCCGTGAAAACCGCCCTCTCCGCCGCGGGAAAGTCTCCGACACCGTCGAGGATGCGGTCCTCCAGACGGCGCGCGAGTCCTTCGGCGTCGAGCCCCGGCAGGAATTCCGAGAGGTTCCCCACCCGGGAGCGGACGCTTTTGATCCCCTTGCTCTTCAGCTTGTCCGCGTCCGCCCGCAGCGCGCCCTCCAGGAAGGAGAGATCGGCGTCGACGAGAAGGGTCCCGTGGTGCATGACCTTGTCCCGCCAGACGCACTGCGCGTTGCCGGAGATCTTGCGGCCGCCCGCGACGAGATCGTTGCGCCCGGAGAGTTCCGCCGGAACGCCGAGCTCGCAGAGGACCTCCGCCACGGGTCGTGCAAAGCGGGCGAAATCCAGCTCCGGACACTGCGCGCGCGGCACGATGAAGGTGAAGTTCAGGTTCCCGAGGTCGTGGAACACCGCGCCTCCCCCCGTCAGACGGCGCACGACCGGGATGCCGTTTTCCTCGACGAACGGGAGATTGACCTCCGCATAGGCATTCTGGTTCCGTCCGAGGATCACCGATCTGACGTTTCGCCAGAGCATGAAGATCTCCCCGTCCTCCGTATCCAGAAGATATTGCTCCGCCGCGAGGTTGAAATACGGATCGGTCGATATACCGCGATAAAATTTCATGTCGGTTCCGCCTCCCTGAAACGCCCGCGGGACGGGTGTCAGTCCGGATTCCTCTCCCCGAGGATCCTCCGGTAGTGCTGATAGAATTCCTCGTACCGGTCCTCGTCGAGGGCCTGGCGGATCTTTTCGGTCAGGTCGTTGTAAAAATACAGGTTGTGCAGCACGGCCAGCCGCATCCCGAGCATCTCCTTCGCCTTGATGAGGTGGCGGATGTAGGAGCGGGAGTGCTTCCGGCAGGCGGGGCATCCGCACGCCTCGTCGATCGGGCGGCTGTCCTCGGCGTACTTCTCGTTGAGGAGGTTCATCTTGCCGCCCCACGTGAAGAGGTTGCCGTGGCGCGCGTTGCGGGAGGGCATGACGCAGTCGAAGAAGTCGATCCCCCGGTGCACGCCCTCGATGATGTTGAGCGGCGTGCCGACGCCCATGAGATACCGCGGTTTGTCCTTCGGCATATACGGCTCGACGGCTTCGATGATCCGGTACATCTCCTCGGTCTCCTCGCCGACGGCAAGACCGCCGATCGCGTAGCCCGGGAGATCGAGTTCGCGGATCGTCTCCATGTGCCGGATGCGCAGATCGGCATACGTGCTCCCCTGATTGATGCCGAAAAGCATCTGACCGGGATTGACGGTCCCCGGCAGCTCGTTCAGGCGGTCCAGCTCGGCCTTGCAGCGGGCGAGCCAGCGGGCGGTCCGTTCGCAGGAGCGTTTGACGTAGTTGTATTCAGCGGGGTTTTCGATGCACTCGTCGAAGGCCATCGCGATGGTCGAGCCGAGGTAGAACTGGATGCGCATGCTCTCCTCGGGGCCCATGAAGATGCGCCGCCCGTCGATGTGCGAGGCGAACGTGACGCCCTCTTCCTTGATCTTGCGCAGGCCCGCGAGGGAGAAGACCTGGAAGCCGCCGCTGTCGGTGAGGATGGGACCGTCCCACCCGGTGAACCGCTGCAGGCCGCCCTGCCCGTGGATGAGCGCGTCGCCGGGACGGATGTGCAGGTGATAGGTGTTGGACAGCATGACCTGGCACTTGACCTCGCGCAGATCGAACGCGGAGACGCCGCCCTTGATCGCGGCGCTGGTGGCGACGTTCATGAAGACGGGGGTCTCGATGGTGCCGTGCGGGGTGAGGAGGCGTCCGCGCCGCGCCGCGCTTTTCGGGTCGGTTTTATCGAGAATGTACATGGTGACTCCTTGGGGGGAATTCAGAATTAAGAATTATGAATGACAGCGGCTGCGCGGAGGCCGGAGAAGGCTTTCCGGTTTCGTCCGCGGCGGCTCAGCCCAGCCTTCCGAACTGCCGGTCGATGGCGGATTTGCGGATCTCGAAGGCCACCGGACGGCCGTGGGGACAGGTCCGGATGACCGCGCCCCGCTCGTCGGGCTTCTGCAATAACCGGTCGCAGATCCACTTGACCGACGCCGTGTCGTACAGCCGTCCGCCCTTGATCGCGGCCTTGCACGACGCCTGCCAGAGCCTCGTCTCGAAGAAGCCCGCGGCGGCCGATTCGACCGTTCCCGTGGCGTCGGACAGCCGGGAGGCGAGGGTCTCGAAGAGGGCGAGGGCGGCGGGGCCGTCGAGGGATTCCGGGATCTGCGTGATCTCGGCGGTCCACTGGGAAACGCTCTTCTTGTTGAGAGTGAACGCGAACCCCACGGCCTCGATCCGGTCGCGGTAGTCGTTCAGGGCGTCGGCCTCGGCGGTATAGACGTCCAGCGTCAGGGGCGTGAGGAGCATCTGTCCCCCCGCGGCGGCCGGGCTTTCGAGGTGGCGGCGGAGCCTGCGGCAGAGCTCGTCGAAGATGATCCGCTCGTGGGCCGCGTGCTTGTCGATCATGAGGATCCGGTCGTCGAGCTGCACGAGGAGGTAGGTGCTGAACGCCTCGCCGATGAGGGTGTATTCGGGGATGTCGCCCGGCCGGATGTCCCGGTCATAGACGGCATAGGGGTCTTCCGCGGGAGCGGCGGCCGGCGTCTCGTCCGTCTGCGCGGCGGCAGGCTCCGGCACCCCGGGCTTCCCCGGCGCGGGACCGGTCTGCAGCAGTGCGGACGCGATCTCGGCGGGGGTCGGTTCCCCGCTTTCGGGATGCTCCTTCCGGTAGGCGGCGAAGGCCTCGGAGGCGGCCCGGATGTTCCCGGCGGCCGCGCGGTGCGCTTCGACGATCTCCTCCTTCGCGGCGGGCGTCGCTTCGGCGGTCCCGTGCCCGTCCGGCAAATTGCCCGGCAAACTGCCGGGAAGATCGGACAGGCGGATCTGCTTCGGCTTCTCCGGCCGCCTGTCCATCGGGAGGAAGGCGTTCTGCGGGTTCTCGGTTTTTTTCGCGGGCGGCGCAAAGGGCTGCTCCTCCGGTTCTCCGGCAATCGGGAACTGCGGGCGGCGGACCTCCTTTTCGAGCGCCGAGAGGACGGCATAGTAGACCGCGTCGAAGATGAGCTTTTCGTTCGCGAACTTGACCTCGAGCTTCGCCGGGTGCACGTTCACGTCGACGGCGGCGGGGTTGAGCTCGATGTTGAGGACGCAGAAGGGGAACTTATCCGCCGGGATGCGCGAGGCGTAGGCCTGTTCCAAGGCGGCCGACGCGGTCTTCGATTTGATGTAGCGCCCGTTGATGAAGAAGTTCTCCATGTTCCGGTTCGAGCGGGTCATATCGGATTCCGATACGAAGCCGTGGACGCGGATCCCGTTTTCCCGCCGGTCAGCGGGCAGGGCTCGCCGCGCGGTGTCGCGTCCGAAAAGGGCCCAGATCGTCTCTCTGAGGTCCCCGTTCCCGGACGTGAGGAACTTGATCTCGCCGTCGGAGATGAACTTGAAGGAGACCTCCGGGTGGGAGAGCGCGATCTTCTCGACGACCGCGCCGATGGCGATCCCCTCCGTGGAATCCTTTTTGAGGAATTTGCGCCGCGCCGGGACGTTGTAGAAGAGATCCTCGGCGATGACGGTGGTCCCGTCCGCGCATCCGGTGTCCTCGACCGAGACGACCTGCCCGCCCTCGACCGTGAGGACGGCGCCCATCCCCTGTCCCGGGATCTTCGAAAAGATGCGCAGGCGCGACACGGACGCGATGGCGGCGAGCGCCTCTCCGCGGAACCCGAGGGTGAGGATCGAATCGAGGTCCGCGGCGGTATGGATCTTCGAGGTCGAATGACGGGTGACGGCGGGGATGAGGTCGTCCTTTTCGATGCCGCAGCCGTTGTCGGTGACGCGGATGAAGGAGACGCCCCCGCGCTGGATCTCGAGGGTGACGGCGCCCGCGCCTGCGTCGACGGCGTTTTCGAGGAGCTCCTTCACCGCGGAGGAGGGCCGGTCGACGACCTCGCCCGCCGCGATGAGATTCGCGACCTCAAAGGATAAGAGGTTGATTTTTCCCATATTACAGCATCCTCTTCCATTCGTATATCAAATTCAGCGCTTCGATGGGGGTGAGGGTGTTGATGTCGGTCCGGCGGAGGGCTTCCTTGATCTCGTCCGCGGCGGCGTCGGCGAAGGAGAGGTTCCTGCTCTCCATGCCGTCCGCCGGATTCTGCTTCGCGGTTTTTTCTCCGCCCGCGGCGCGCTTCCCTTCGAGCTCGGCGAGGACCTCCTTCGCGCGCCGGGTGATCTCCCCGGGGACGCCCGCGAGCCGCGCCACCTCGATCCCGTAGCTGTCGTCCGCAGGGCCCGGCACGATCTTGCGCAGGAAGGTGACGTCCTCTCCGCGCTTCTTCGCCGCGACGTTGCAGTTGACGACGCCGGGGACCGTGCCCTCCATGTCGGTGAGCTCGTGGTAGTGCGTCGCGAACATGGTCTTCGCGCCGAGCTTCTTCCCCGCGGTGTATTCCGCGACCGCCCGCGCGATGCTCATGCCGTCGTACGTCGACGTGCCGCGCCCGATCTCGTCGTAGACGATGAAGCTGTTCTTCGTCGCGTTGGCCAGGATCGAAGCCACTTCCTTCATCTCGAGCATGAACGTCGACTGTCCGGACGCGAGATCGTCCGACGCCCCGACGCGGGTGAACAGCCGGTCGACGACGCCGATGCGGGCCGAGGTCGCCGGGACGAAGGAGCCGAGCTGCGCCATGAGGATGATGAGTGCGGTCTGCCGCATGTAGGTCGATTTGCCCGCCATGTTCGGGCCGGTGATGAGCATCAGGCGCCGCTCGCCGGTGTCGAGGTACGCGTCGTTCGGGACGAAGTATGAATCCTCGACGAATTTTTCGACGACGGGATGCCGCCCGTTCCTGATGTCCACGATGTCCGACGCGTCGACCGTCGGGCAGACGTAGGAGTTCTGCGCGGCGCAGTCGGCGAGGGAGAGGAAGACGTCGAGCTTCGCGAGCGCCTGCGCGGTCTGGCGGATGCGCGCGCTCTCGGCGTCCACCGCGGACCGCAGCGCGACGAAGAGGTCGTATTCGAGGGCCTTCAGCCGGTCGTCCGCGCCGAGGATCGTCGCCTCCATGTCCTTGAGCTCGTCGGTGATGTACCGCTCCTTGTCGGACAGGGTCTGCTTGCGGACGTAGCCCTCCGGGACCTCGGACGCGGCGGACCGGGGCGTTTCGATGTAATAGCCGAAGACGCGGTTGTAGCCGATCTTGAGCTTCGCGATCCCGGTCTTCTCCCGCTCCCGCTGCTCGGCGGATTTGATCCACTCCCTGCCGTTCGACATGATATACCGCAGCTCGTCGACGTCGGCGTGATAGCCGTCCTTGAGGATGCCGCCCTCGCGGATGACGAAGGGGGGATTCTCGACGACGGCCCGGTCGATCGCGTCGTACACGTCGGCGAGGTCGTCGAGGTCGGTGAGGATCTCGGAGAGCGCGCCTGCCTCGAGGGTCGAGAGCATGGATTTGAGTTCCGGGACGACGGCGATGGTCTGGGCGATGGCGCGGAGATCGCGTCCGCCCGCCGTGCCGTAGGAGACCTTGGTGATCAGCCGCTCGAGGTCGAGGACCGGGGAGAGCTTGTCCCGCAGATCCTCCCGCAGCATGAAGTTGTCGGCGAGCTCCGAGACGGCCTGCTGGCGCTTCAGGATCTGGGCGACGTTCGTGAGGGGGTGTTCGATCCACTGCCTGAGGAGGCGCGCGCCCATCGAGGTGTTCGTCTTGTCGAGGACCCACAGCAGCGACCCGCGCTTTTCCTTGGTGAGCATCGTCTCGGTCAGCTCGAGATTGCGCCGCGTCGCGAGATCCATTTCGAGGAACTGCGAGGTCTCGTAGACGTTCAGCTCGCGCAGATACGAAATGTCCTTCATCTGCGTGTCGCGGATGTATTTGAGGGCGGCTCCGACGGCGACGAGGGCGGTCCGGGGACGTCCGGCGGTGACCTCCATCCCGAACTGCTCTTCCGCGCGCGCGGCGGACGCGTCGGGATCGAAGAAGTCGGAGGCGGCCTCCGTGAGCAGCGCGCCGAGGCGGTCCCGGATGTGCTCCGCCACCTTCGGCAGGGACTTGGCCGGGACGTTCATGAGGATCTCGCGCGGAGAATAGGTCGAGAGCTCGCTGATGACGGCGTCCTCCGTGAACCGGTCGCGGAACGCCGTCGCCGCCACGTAGGCCGTGGAGATGTCGGCGAAGCACAGCCCGACGGAATCCCCGTCGAAGTAGACCGTCGCGAGGTAGTTGTTCGCTTTTTCGTTCAGAAGGTCGGTTTCGATGAGGGTGCCGGGGGTGATGATGCGGATGACCTCGCGCTTCACGAGATCCTTCGCGAGCTTCGGGTCCTCCATCTGCTCGCAGATCGCGACCTTATAGCCCTTTTCGATCAGCTTGCCGATGTAGGTCTCCGCGGAATGATACGGGACCCCGCACATGGGCGCGCGCTGATCCTCGCCGCAGTCCCGGCCCGTGAGGGTCAGGTCCAGCTCGGCCGAGACGATCTGCGCGTCCTCGAAAAACATCTCGTAAAAGTCCCCGAGCCTGTAAAACAGGATGAAATCGGGGTATTGATTCTTCACTTCAAAATACTGCTGCATCATCGGGGTCATACGGGAACCTCTTTTCCGAAATCCGGGCCGCGGATTTCCGCCTCGCTTCTTGCTTTTTTCCTGCTGCTTCTCAGTTCGCGGAATGGCACTTCGACGCGCACGACGCGCAGTCATGCGCGCACGGTCTCTGTCCGGTGATCGCGAACTGCAGTTCGCCGTAGATCGCGTTCGTCAGCTCGTCGAAGGCATTTTTCGCCTCGACGTACGCGACGTAGGCCGGGTGCGCAGTGATCTCGTCGTAGAGGGCGTCGATGCGCTCCTGCACGGACTGCTTGAATTCGTCGCTGATCGCCTCGGGACGGTTGTATGCGGCGGCGAGGAAATTCTGCTGCTCGTTGTATTCGGAGATGAGGGCGTTCAGATCCTCCGCGCGCTCGTATTCCTCGATGGTTTTTTCGATTTCCGCGCAGCGCGGGTCGGCTTTGACCAGCGCGCCGAGCGCGTTGATGAGGGAGAGCATCTCCTCCGAGAGGGTTTCGTTCATGAAGGTGTCCTTTCTTTCCGCGCAGAAATGTGCGCGGTCTGTTTCATTGGTTCCGCCTGCGGGGACATGCAGGGGAATCTATGGTCGGAGAAAGCTCTGCGGAGCTTTCTCTCATTGATTTGCTGTCCTGCGCGGACGGCGCACAAGAGGCCTCCGCGGTCAGCCTCTTGTGAATCACCGCCGCCCAAGGCCTTTCCCGCCTTGGGAATCCACCCTCAGCGTGCGTGCCTCGGATTTTCTTTCAGCTTTGCTCAATGGGATTCTGTTTGTTTTGTTTTGCGAAAAACGCGTTTATCGCAAAACCGCACGGAGGATTACAGGGGCCATCCCCGGATGAGTGGCTCCGGCTCGTTCACAGCTCGCTCAACGCCGAAGATGCAGCGGTCCGTGTCCGCCCTTTCGACTCCGTCGAGGCAAAGGGTGCAGCGGTTTGTGTTCGGGTTTGAGATAATAGGAAACCGCTTGCGGTTTCTACCGCACTTCTTACCTCTTACTTCTCGCTTCGACGGTTTACTCTGGATCCTTCAATTCCCCTTCGAGGCAGTACGTCTTCGCTTCGGTGATCTTCACCCATACGAACTGCCCGATGAGGTCCC
>JAFYBI010000494.1 GCA_017540285.1 Clostridia bacterium
GCGAAGCTCACCGCGTTTCTCAGGGAGCGCCACCGCCTCGACCTGCCGGGGTTACTCCTCTTGCCGTGCGAGCTGATCGACCAGAACGGAGACATCCTCCGGGAATGCGCCGAGAAGTACGCCCGTCTCTGGGATCTCGGAGAGGACTTTCTGACCTGGCTCCGGGAAGAGAACACGTTCTCCAATACGCTCGTCGACCGCATCACGCCCGGCTATCCCCGCGACGACGACAACCTCGACGCGATCGTGGCGGCGTGCGGCGGCGACCGTCTGATCGACACGACCGAACCCTTCGCCCTCTGGGTGCTCGAAGGAAACCACGAGGACGAATTCCCGCTCGTCTCCTCCGGCATCCCCGCGGTCTGGACGGACGACGTGAAGCCCTACAAGAAGCGCAAGGTCCGCATCCTCAACGGCGCGCACACCTCGATGGTCCCCGGCGCGCTCCTCTACGGGCTGACGACCGTCGGCGAGGCCATGCGCGATCCGGCAGTCCGTCCGTTCCTCGAACGCTGCGTGAAGGAGGAGATCCTTCCGGTCATCGGCGAGGAGAACGGCAGCCGCGCGTTCGCCGAATCGGTGTTCGGCCGGTTCGAGAATCCCTTCATCAAGCACCGCCTCCAGTCCATCGCGCTCAATTCCGTCAGCAAGTTCCGCGTGCGCTGCCTGCCGACGATGAAGGAATACCGCGCGATGTTCGGAAAGAACCCGCCCTGCCTGACCTTCTCGCTCGCGGCCCTCGTCGCGTTCTACAAGAAGGGCACACCGGACGACGATCCCGCCGTTATGGAGCGGATGAAGACGGGAGAATTCCGGGATCTGCTCGCGGACCGGGATCTCTTTGGCGAGGATCTCTCGGCCTTTGCCGACGACGCCGAGGTCCATTACCGCCGGATCATGGAGGCGGACCGTTCCGAATGGTACCGGTTCGTCGGGGAGCGGTGAGATGGGACGACTCTATACGATCCATCCCGCGGACAACGTCGCCGTCGATACGGAAACCGGCTTCAAGGTCGCGCTGAAACCCATCCGGAAGGGGGAGGACGTCGTCAAATACGGCAATCCCATCGGGCATGCCACGGCGGACATCGCGGCGGGCGAGCGGGTGCACACCGACAACATGGCGACCTCCCTCGCGGCGCATGAAACCTACGAATTCCACGGCGCGCATCCCGTTCCCGCACCCGTCGGCGACGCCGGAACCTTCCCGGGATACGTCCGCGCGGACGGCCGGGTCGGGATCCGGAACGAGATCTGGGTGATCCCGACGGTCGGCTGCGTGAACGCCGTGGCCGAAGCGATCGCGCGCCGGTGCGGATGCCATGCGTTCCCGCATCCCTACGGCTGTTCGCAGCTCGGCGACGATCACCGCACGACGCAGCTCATCCTCCGCGGACTCGCGCTGAATCCGAATGCCGGCGGCGTGCTCGTCGTCGGTCTCGGATGCGAGAACAACACGATGGCCTCCTTCCGCGCGCTGCTTGCGGACGCCGATCCCGAACGCATCCGGTTCCTCGTCTGTCAGGAGCATGAGGACGAGATCGCCGAGGGCGTGCGGCTGATCGGGGAACTGAAGGAGCGGATCGCGCGGGACGAAAGGGTCCCGTGTCCCGTATCCGCGCTCCGGGTCGGGCTCAAATGCGGCGGCTCGGACGGCTATTCCGGCATCACCGCCAACCCGCTCGTCGGACGGTTCACGGACCGGCTGACGAACCTCGGCGGCGGCGCGGTGCTCACGGAGGTGCCCGAGATGTTCGGCGCGGAGCGGCTTCTCATGGACCGCGCGTCGAGCCGGGACGTCTACGACAAAACGGTCGGCCTGATCGAGCGCTACAAGGATTACTTCGTCCGCCACGGGCAGGTCGTGTACGAGAACCCCTCGCCCGGCAACAAGGCCGGCGGCATCAGCACGCTCGAGGACAAGTCCCTCGGCTGCACGCAGAAGAGCGGGTCCGCCCCCGTCTCGGGCGTGCTCGGCTACGGGGACCGGATCCCGTCGGGCGGACTCTGGCTTCTCGAAGGGCCGGGCAACGATATGGTCGCCTGCACGAACCTCACGGCGGCGGGATGCAGCCTGATCCTCTTCACGACGGGGCGGGGCACTCCGCTCGGCGCGCCGGTCCCGACGGTCAAGATCGCGTCGAACGCCGCGCTTGCCGCGAAGAAATCCCGCTGGATCGACTTCGACGCCTCTCCGGCGCTCGACGGCGACGACGGGATCGACGAACGGTTCTGGCAGCGCGTTCTCGCGGTCGCAGGCGGCGAGGAAACCGCGAACGAGAGAAACGGCGACCGTCAGATCGCGATCTTCAAAGACGGCGTGACCTTATAACGCAAAAGAGCTGACGCAGCAAAACGTCAGCTCTTTCTGTTTTTTGACTGTTTATTCTCCCACCGCCCGGAACTCGTGTTCCTCGCCGTGGAGGATGTTTGGCTCGCGCTTGTTGTCGACCGTGAGCGGATTGTACAGACTGAAATCGCTCGCGGCGTCGGCCTCATACAGGATGCCGTTGTACCGCTGGGCGTTGATGACGGTGAGCGCGCTCGCTTCGGCCCGGATCAGCGGATCGCGGTTCCCGATGTTGTCCCCGCCGAGGTTGACGACGAGCACGTCCTTCGAATCCTTCGCTTCGAGCACGGTCATCACCCCGTAGGCGAAATAATCGAGCACCCGTTCGCCCTCCGCGCCGTCCAGCGTGAGAAAGACGCTCCGGGTCCGAAGGATCGGGAAGAGCTTCAGAAAGACCTCGCTCTCCGGGATCCAGTTCTGGAGGAAGCCGAGTCCCTGCCGCATCATGACGGTCGCGTTCTGGAGACAGCCCTCGATATAGCCGTCTTCGCCGCCCGCGCGGATGCCGTGATCGTAGCAGCACGCCGTGACCTTCTTGATGAAGTGCCCGTCGCAGCCCGCGAAATCCACGCCGGAGCCCGCCGCCGCGATGGCGGAATTCACGCACCACACGTCGGGACCCGTGCCGCGGATCATGTACGGCGTCGACGCGGCGACCGAGGGGCCGTTGGTCGGACAGACGATCCGGATGCCGGAGACGCCGCTGTGCTCCGAGAGGGTGATGAGCGCGGACGCGGTCTCCGGTTCGCCGATGCCGTAATAGCAGGCGACGATCGTCCCCTGGGACCAGTTCGTCTGCCCGCGCGTCGCCACGGAGGAGGACCCGCGCAGCTCCACGCCGGAGGGGACCGTCACCGGATGATCGAGCCGGTAGACGCCCGCCGGGAGATAGAGCACGCCGCCCGTCAGACCCGCGGTGTCCAGCGCTTCCTGCAGATCGCGCGACACGTCGGACGCGGTCCCGGTCGTGAGAGAGACGGTGTAAGCATACGCCGCGACCTTCGGCTGCGTGCGCGCGTAATCGAAGCGGAATTCCGAGAGATCGCCGTCCGCGACGCGCAGCGTGCCGTGCAGTTCCGCCTCGGGCATGACCCGGACGTCCGTCATTTTGAGGAACGCGCGGGTGTTGTTCGTGATCGGCCGCTCGCAGTCCTCGAAGACGGAGCGGGCGAGGTTCATGCCCCAGCGGGCGTCCATGTCGTCGGCGATCAGGCCGTCGCCGCAGCGCCGCACCGTCACGTCGACCATTTCGCCGGTGAAGGTGGCGCGGACGCCGTCGACCGTGTGGAGACCGACGGCACAGTCCTCGATCTCGATGTCGGCAAACTGATCCCATTCGAGGTCCCCGAGGACCAGTCCTTCGGTGTGCTCCCGCGTGTAGGCGCGGACCGCTTCGAGATCGGGCGATCCGTCGAACGGGGAGGACGCCCAGTATTCCGGCGAGACGCGGATCGACTTGAACGTGCCGACGTCCGCCTCGTTGTAGGACGCGACGGCGTGGAAGAGGAAGGTCCCGCGGAAGTTCTCGATGGTCGTCTGCTCGTGCGCGTTGTTTTCCGTGACGCACGCGCCGATGCCTTTCCAGCCGTTGACGACCAGCACGTCCTTGATCGTCTGGAGCATGTAGCCGCCCTGGCCGTTTCCGCTGACATAGAAGGTATAGGGATACGATACGGGGTTTTCGAGGGACTGATCCGGGTACCAGACGGTCATCCCGACGGCGCCGCAGCTACCGCGCATCACAAAGAGGGAAGCGGCGGTCGAATTGCCGCTCTTCGGCTTTGCGACGATGACCGTGCCGTAATCCGCGAGGGTCTTCGGCTCCTCGAGAGGCTTTTCGCCGCAGAGGGAGACGTAGGCCGGGATCTCGACGGAAGAGGTGACGAGATACTGACCGGCGGGGAGCCAGACCGTCCCGCCGCCTCTTTTCGCGCAGGCCGAGAGCGCCTTTTTCAGCGCGGAGGTGCTGTCGCGTCTGCCGCTCGGATCCGCTCCGAAATCGGGATCGGTCGCGACGACGTCCGCGATCACGGGAGCGTCGGTTTCGTGGAGCGGCGTGATCAGCGCGGGGCGTGTCGAGGCGTCGAGAGCCGTGACCTCCGTCGGGGCGCGCATGCCGAGCGAGAGACCGCCCTCCGGTATTTCGATTCTCATGGTTTTGAGCCAGCTTTCCGTAAATTCGCCGATGGCGCGGGTCATCTGCTCCGCGTCGGTGGCTGCGAAGGCGATCGCCTTTCCCTCCGACCGGATGAGATAGCCGCCGTATTCATAGAGCGACATTTCCCGTCCCGGATAAGCGGCAGACGTCTGACGCGCGGTGTCGATCGCCGAGGCGGATTCCGGGCGCGAAGTCTCGCCGAGCAGCAACTCGAACCCGGAGGGCTCCGACGTGTCGTCGAGGATCTCCAGATCGGCGCCCGAGCGGCGCAGAACGGCCTGACGGAGCGCTTCGGCGGCGTTCTTCAGATCGTCGTCGGCCTCCTCGGGCAGGATGATGCGAAAGAGGGGCGCGTCGTCCTCCCCGAAGAGCGGGATGGAGGCGTATCCGCCCTCCGGGACCGCTTCCGCCGAAGGGGTACCGGATGCCGCCGGGGCTGTCTGCGCGGGCTGTTCGGTGAAGACGGGCGGCGGGATCGTTTTCTTGCCGCATCCTGCGAGGATCGGCAGACAAAGCAGGAGGACAAGCGTGAGCGGCAGATGGTGTTTCATAACGGTCATTTATGCCGGATGCGGGATCGGACCCTCATCCGCGTTTTTTCTTTGAGACGACGACGCCGACGACGATGCCGATCACCGCGGCTGCCCCGACACAGATCCCCGCGATCAGGCCGGGATTCGGCCCTGCGGATACGGTCGCTGCCGGTCCGTCCATTCCGCCGATCGCGGCGTCAATCGCTTCACCGACGGCGTCCGCGACGGCCTCGGCGTCTTCTTCGGTCTGCTTGGCGGCTTCCTCGGCTGCTGCGGCGGCTTCTGCCTCTGCCTGCTTCGCGGCTTCTTCGGCGGCTTTGGCCTCTTCTTCGGCCTTCTTCGCAGCCTCCTCAGCGGCTTTCGCGGCTTCTTCTTCGGCTTTCTTCGCCGCCTCTTCCGCCGCCTTGGCTTCCTCTTCCGCCTTCTTCTTCGCGGCTTCCTCAGCGCGTCTCGCCGCTTCTTCCGCGCGCGCGGCCTGCTCCTCGGGTGTGAGCTCCGGCGCATCCTCGGAGGGGATGAGATAAACCGGCAGGTCGTAGCCGAAATCGTCCTCGTCATTGCCGAAGCCCACGTAGTCGAGATTCATCTTGAGAAGGCCTTCGGTAAACATGTAAATGCGGAAGTAGTTGATGTTCGCGGGATCGAAGTCCGCGCCGTATTCGTCCGGCGCCCAGAGATCGAGCTTGATTTCGTTCTCCCCGTCCTGCAGATCGAGCCCGGAGACCAGCCAGTGGATCTCCTTCCGGTCGGAGCAGCACGCGGAGGTCAGTTCCAGCTGGCCGTCGCCGGTGAAATGATCGACGCCTTCGAGATTCAGGGAGATGAAGACGCAGTCATAGGCCTCCGCGTTTGCGGGGGACGCTTCCATGGCTGCCTGCACGGCGACGGCGCCGGAAGACCCCTTGCCGACCCGGTTGATGACGTCCTGGGCCACGTGCTCCTCGCGTTCCACCTCGCCGAGCTCCGTGTTGATGGAGGAGAAGTCCTCGTTCTCACCGCCGAACGCGACGTAGTCGAGCGCGATGAGGTTGTCGCCCTCGGTGAAGAAGTAGATGCGGAAGTAGTTGATCCGCGCGAAATCCGCCTGGCCGCCCGATTCGCCGCCCTCGTACAGGTCGAGCTTCCATTCGTTCCAGCCCTGCTGCATGTCGAGGGTGCTGAGGTTCCAGTTGTGTTCCTCGGCGTCGCATTTGCCGGACGAGGTGATCTCGATCTGGCCGTTTTCCGCGTATTTCTCGGGATCGTCGATGTAGACGCGGAGGTAGAGATAATCCGCGTCCTCGAGATTGAAGGGCTCCTGGAAGTAGCGTTCGATGTTGATCGGGCCGGTGTAGCCGGTGCGGTAGAGCCCGTCCGCGCCGCCGCCCTGGTACATGACGGTGCCCGCGGAGACGGTGATCGCGAGGACCGCCGCCGTCAGGACGAACAGAAGAAGAAAGCTGAGTTTTTTCATGGCATATTCCTTTCCCGTGAAACGGAAGTTTTATTTATTGTCATCATTATAGCAAAGCGCACGGAAAATGTCAAGGGATCCGGGTCATAACGCCCGAAAAATCCCGGTCTCCGTCCGCTTTTTTCGGAAATTATCACGGGGAGCCGCCGCGGTCAGGCCGGGGAGAATCAAAAAAAGGAACGCCGCGCTGCGTTCCTTCTTTGGCACTCTGGGGCGGCCGGATTCGAACCGACGCATGAAGCAGTCAAAGTGCTTTGTCTTACCGCTTGACGACGCCCCAACTGCCAGATATTATAACACAGTTTCGGCATTTCGTCAAGCGGTTTTTCTCAGTTCTTCCCGTTCGGCGTGTCCGAGCGTTTCCGGAGTTCTTCCTGAAAGTCTCTCAGCCAGTCGAGAGCCGCGAGATACCGGGGATCGTCCCGTCCCGTGTCGAACCAAGCCCAGTGCGGTCGGGTCAGCAGATCTTCGATCATATACGGATCGGCCGAAGTGTAAAGCCGCGTATAGAACGGATAGGTGCGTCCGTCCTCTGTGATCATGGCCTTTGTCCTGCTCTCCAGTTTCAATCCGCCGTATCGATTCCCATCAAAGCTGAGGGGTAGCGCTTCACCGATCTCGGTGCCTGTCCATTCTTTCAGGTCTGCCATGCCGCCTTCAAATGCCTCCCAGCCTTCCTCCTCCTTGCCGGAAGCCCAGAGGCAGGCTGCCAAAACCAAACGGGTCCGACTTCTGAATGGGAGCCATCCGGCGGGCAGTTTCCCGTCCGTTTCAACAAACTCAAAGAAACGGAGTTTGTTTTTCAGAAAATCCGCTTTGATGGAGGGGCCGTATTTGTCGGGACAACGAACGGCGAGAAATTCGTAATCCTCCAGAAAGTCAGAGATGTTCTCGCAGACCTTCCTCTCCTCTTCGTTGCCGTTGAACCGCGCGCGGTCCGAGCGGATGTTGTGTCGGTAAAACACGATGTCGCTGCGGTCTCCAAAGGTGGATTTTACCTCTTTGAGCAGGGCATCCAGCTCGTCATTCCCGCAGACCATGCAGCGGAATACCCGTGCACTGTCAATGTCGTAGGGATTCTCCGAGCGGGACAGCCGGTCGATGACGGAACGGAATTCGCCCCGATAATTCTTGTTGATTTCGCAGTCCGCGTGATAGATTGCCCAGCCGAGCAAGAGGTCATAGTACAGATCGTTCGGGTACTTCCGATGATACTCTTGTGCGGTCATGATCCGCTTTTCCTCATTCCCGGCATAGTTCCCGGCGTAGTATCGTTCGTTGAATTCCTTGTGAAGCTGCTCGCGGGTCAGTCTCTCGTTGCCCAACAGCTCATCGATCGAGACTTCAAAAAACTGCGCGATGCCGGGGAGGAGGGTGATGTCGGGATATCCCCCGCGCTCCCAGTTTGACACAGCCTGCGCAGAGACGCCGAGCGCGTTTGCCAGTTCCTCTTGCGTGAGGTTTTTGTTCTTGCGGAATCGGTTGATTCGCTCCGATATTTTCAGTTCCATGTTCTTGTTCTCCTTGTCGGAAGATGATTGGGAACGCGGGCCCTCGTTCTGATGTAATGATACCTTATCCGGTGTGATAAGTCAATAACGGCGTTCGAGAGCGGTTCTCAAGCATGGTTTGGAAAATCAAAGCGGGATTTGAACAGAAAAGGGACCTTTTCAAGTCCCTTTGTCTATTATTCCAGCACGAAATGCACCGGAAGTCCGTCCTTCCACTCGCCGGCGGCTTCTCCCCGGATCGGAGGCAGGATCCAGCGGAGGCATTCGTCCGTCACGTTGTTGTTCTCCGGGCCGATCCATTCCCGCGGCACCGTGCGCACGGCGTTGGCGATCTGTGTGACGTCCTTCGTCACGTAGCGGATATGATAGGCGGGTTTTTCATCGCGTTCCATCGCGATCATCTTGCCGCTCAGACCGTCGATCGCCGCCCCGACCGCTTCTTCGCCGCACAGGTGAGATTCGGATAGGTCCGCGGCAGACGCGAGGTGGGACGCGCACCGCTGGGGCAGGTTCAGCTCGATGGAGCGCACCTTGCAGCCGAATTTCTCCTTGACCGCCAGCTCCAGCGTCTTCGCCGTGCCTTCGAGGTATTTGTGACCGAAGACGTCCACCGCGCCGGACTGCGTCCCCTCGCCGACATAACGCCCGTCGGCGAAGCGCGCGCCTTCCGAGATCGCGATCACGACGTTCGGATGCCGCTCAA
>JAFYBI010000495.1 GCA_017540285.1 Clostridia bacterium
CCCTCTTCAACACCTTCATCCTCTCGCTCGTCTGTGCGGTCATCCAGACCTTCATCTGCATGTGGATCGCATACGGTTTCGCGAAGTTCAAATTCAAGGGCAACAAGCTGCTCTTCCTGTGCGTCATCTTCACCCTCGTCGTGCCGCACGCGACCCTGCAGCTGTCGCTGTTCATGAAGTTCCGTTACTTCGATATTCTGGGAATCATCAACTTCCTGGGCGGAGGTGTGGTCGATGCCGTGAACCTCACGGGCGGTCAGACGTCGATCAACTTCATCAACTCGAACTGGCCGCTGTATATCCTGTCGCTCACGGGTCTCGCGTATAAGAACGGCTTGTACATCTTCATGCTCCGTCAGTTCTTCCGCGGCATCCCGGACGAACTCGAAGAGAGTGCGTACCTCGACGGTTCCGGCATCATGAGAACCTTCTTCTCGATCATTATCCCGCTCTCCACGACGATGATGATCACGGTCTTCATGTTCGCGTTCTGCTGGCAGTGGACGGATAACTTCTACACCGAGCTGTTCTACACGACGGCCGGCAAGAAGCTCCTCCCGGACATCATCAAGATTCCGAAGTCCCTCGACACGAACTATGCCGGTCAGTCCCTGTACTCCTCGGCGATCACGAATACCTGCGGTATCATGATCATCGCTCCGCTGATCATTCTCTACCTCTTCGGTCAGAGATACATTGTTCAGGGTATCGAGCGTTCCGGCCTGACGGCAGACTAAGCCAAAAGCAAAAAGCGTACAAACGAACAAACAAAGAGAAAGAGCGCGCAGAACAAAACCTGCGCGTTCTTTTTGTCTGCGGGCCGGGCACCGCCCGGCGCAAGCGCAGCCGCGAAGGAAACCGACAAAACCACATCCCTTCGTATATTTTCCCAAACTTCCCGGCATTTTTTCCTGTTTTCGTCTTGCGAAAAGCGACGGTATATTGTATAATATAAGATGCAGGAAAATCCCCGTAAACCCGTGCGGACCCACCTCCGCACTGAAAGGATACACCACCATGAAAACTCTGCTCCTCGGCAACGAAAGCGTCGCGCGCGGCCTCTATGAAGCCGGCGTCCGCTTCGTTTCCAGCTACCCCGGCACCCCCTCCACCGAAATCACGGAATTCGCGGCGACCTATCCGGAAATCTACGCCGAATGGGCGCCGAATGAAAAAGTCGCTCTCGAAGGCGCGCTCGGCGCAGCGATCGGCGGCGGACGCTCGTTCTGCGGCATGAAGCACGTCGGTCTGAACGTCGCGGCGGACCCGCTCTTCGTCACCGCGTATACCGGCGTCGGCGCGGGTATGGTCATCGGCGTCGCGGACGATCCGGGCATGCACTCCTCCCAGAACGAACAGGACAGCCGGCACTACGCGATCGCGGCGAAGCTCCCGATGGTCGAGCCCGCCAACTCCGCCGAATGCCGTTCCTATACCAAGATCGCCTACGAGATCTCCGAACGATTCGACACCCCGGTGATCCTGCGCCTCACCACGCGCGTCAGCCACAGCCGTTCCCCGGTCGAGGTCGGCGAGCGCGTCGAGCATGAGATCGCCCCGTACGTCAAGGAGCCCGGCAAGCACGTCATGATGCCCGCCAACGCGAAGAAGCGCCACTACGTCGTCGAAGAACACCTCGCGGCGCTGGCGGAATATGCCGAGACGACGGAGCTCAACACCGTCGAGGAGAACGGCGCCCCGATCGGCATCATCACCGCGGGCAACTGTTATAATTATGCAAAGGAAGCCTTCGGAAAGAACGCCTCCTACCTCAAGCTCGGCCTGCTCAACCCGCTCCCGAAAAAGCGGATCCTCGATTTCGCGGCGAAGCACGAGCAGATCATCGTCATCGAAGAGCTCGATCCCGTGATCGAGAACCACTGCAAGGCCCTCGGCCTGACCGTCACCGGCAAGGACGTCCTCCCGCTCTGCGACGAGTATTCCGAGGAACTGCTCCGGAGCCGCCTGATGGGCGTGGAGCCCGATTATGCCGAAGTCGGCGCGGCGATCCCCGGACGTCCCCCGGTCCTCTGCCCCGGCTGCCCGCACCGCGGCGTCTTCTATACGCTTGCGAAGCTGAAGCTGCGCGTTTCCGGCGATATCGGATGCTATACGCTCGGCGCGGTCCCGCCGCTCTCCGCCATCGATTCCGTCTACTGCATGGGCGCGTCGATCTCGTCCCTGCACGGCACCGCGAAGGTGCGCGGCGAGGAGGACAAATACGTAGCCGTCATCGGCGATTCCACGTTCATGCACTCCGGCCTGACCGGCCTCGTCAACGTCGTCTACAACGGCGGGAACACCACCACGCTGATCCTCGACAACTCCATCACCGGCATGACCGGGCATCAGGACAACCCGCTCACGGGCAAGACCCTGATGGGCAGCCCGGCCCCGAATCTCTCGCTCGAGGATATCTGCGCGTCCCTCGGCGTCCCGCGGGAACACATCCGCGCCGTCGATCCGAACAACCTCGCCGAACTTGAAATGGTCGTGAAGGAAGAGGTCGCGGCCCCGTGTCCGTCCGTCGTGATCTGCCGCCGTCCGTGCGCGCTTCTCAAAACGGTGAAAAAGAACCCGCCGATCCAGGTCGACCGGGAAAAATGCGTCGGGTGCAAAAACTGCATGAAGATCGGATGCCCGTGCATCTCCATCGCCGACAAAAAGGCGTCGATCGATCAGAGCATGTGCGTCGGCTGCGGGCTCTGCGAACAGATGTGCCGCTTCGGCGCGCTCTGAGGAGGAAATGGAAATGAAGAAGAATATCATGATCGTCGGCGTCGGCGGACAGGGCACCCTGCTGGCGTCCAAGATTCTCGGCAAGGCCGCGATGGATTCCGGCCTCGACGTGAAGGTGTCCGAAGTCCACGGCATGTCCCAGCGGGGCGGCTCCGTGGTGACTTATGTCCGCGTGGGCGACGAGGTGTATTCCCCCGTGATCGGCAAGGGCGACGCCGACGTGATCCTCAGCTTCGAGGTCCTCGAGGCGGCGCGCTGGCTCCCGCATCTGAAGCCGGGCGGGACCATCGTGACCTCGACCCAGCAGATCAATCCGATGCCCGTCATCACCGGCGCCGCGGCGTATCCCGAAGGCCTGGTGGACGATATGAAGGCCCTCGGCGTGGATGTCCGTGCGTACGACGCGCCCGCCATCGCCGCGGAAGCCGGAAGCGCAAGAGCGTCGAACGTGGCTCTGATCGGGCTGGCGGCGGACGTGCTCGGCTTTGATCCCGGCATCCTGCGCGGCGCCGTTGCGGCGTGCGTTCCGCAGAAAGCGCTCGACGTGAACCTGCGCGCGTTTGACGCCGCGATCGAGCACGCCAAACAGGGCTGAACGGTTATTTTCTGACATTCGAAGCATTCGAAAGGAACCGCGACGTGGTGGATCTGCTCTCTCTGCAAAAGAAATTCATCCTGGATCATCTCTCCGAAGGCGACACGGCGGTCGACTTCACGATGGGGAACGGGTACGACACCGTTTTCCTCTCGAAGACCGTTGGGCCGAGGGGCTCGGTGACGGCCTTCGACATCCAGCCGGACGCCCTCCTCTCGACGGAGCGCAATCTCCGCGCGAACGGATGCCCGGACAACTGGCGGCTGATCTGTGCGTCGCACGAGCGGGCGCGGGAGTTCGTGAAGGGCCCGATCAAGGCCGGGATGTTCAACCTCGGGTATCTCCCGGGCAGCGGCAGAAAGCAGCTCACCACGATGCGGAAGACAACGCTGCCGGCCGTGGAGCGCGCGCTGGGCATGCTCGGCGGAGACGCGGTCCTGCTCGTCGCGGTCTATCCGGGACATCCGGAGGGCGCGGCGGAAGGAGAGGAGCTCGAAAGGTATTTCTCCTCGCTTTCGCGCTTCCGGTACAGCATCGCGCGGTTCCGCATGCTCAATTCTCCCGAAAGTCCGTTTTTCATCGTCTGTGAAACGAAGTAGAGGCGCAACATGAACAACAATCCAAACCGCCCGGCAAACGGGAACGGCCGACCCGCGGACAGAGACCGAAGCGGGAACGGCGGCCCGGCCCGGACAGGCGGCGCACCGGTGAGGGGATCCCCTGCGCGGCGTTCCCCGGATCCGCAAAGCCGGCCGCGCCCCGATCCTTCGAGGAAAGCCGACGACGAATTCGCCCGCTATCAGGCATGGCTGGCGCAGAAGCGAGAGCGCGAAGGGCAGCCGGAGCCGGAAGGCAGTGCGCGCCCGCAGGATCCGACGCCGGTCCGCACGCAGGATCCGAGGTCTGACCGAATGCAGGATCCGACGTCGGTCCGCCCGCAGAACACGCGGCAGAACAGGACGCAGGATGCCCGTCAGAACGTCCGGCGGGACCCGCGTCAGGCTGCTCGGCAAAACCCCGGACAGGACCCCGCCCGGGATCCGCGTCAGAATCCCCGGCAGAACGTCCGGCCGAGGCAGCAGACACCCGAGCAGATCGCCCGGGACGAAGCCCGACGCCATCAGATCGCAAAACGCCGCGCCGAAGCCCGGGAACGGGAAGCGGCGAGACGCGACTATGAACGCCGGATCCGCGAAGAGGAAAAGCGCATCCGCCGGACCGAAACGCGTGCGGCAGCCAAACGGATCGGGCGCGGCGCGCTCCTCGTCCTCGCTGCAGTGGCGGTCCTGGCCCTCCTCATCGGCGGCGGCATCTATCTCGCGCTCGACCGCACCCCGGACGCGCCGATCGACACCGGCAGGATCGCGTTCTATTACGGCGGGATCAAGGTGCGCGCGACGGAGGCGGAGGTATGCATGGACGGCGAGGAGCTGTACGTCTGCTTCAACGATCTCGCCTCCTATCTCGGCATGAAGGAGAGCGGCTCGGCGGCGGAGATGAAGTTCATCCTCCCCGTCCGGGAGACCGCTCCCGCATCCTCGGCGGGCGACGGCTCCGAGGAGAGCGTCACCTTCGTCACCGGCGAGCACAAGGTCATCGTGAACGGTCAGACGGAGCTGCTCGACGTGCCGAACAAGCTGATCGGCGAGGAGATCTGGATCTCGTCGTCCTTCCTCACGGACTGGATGGACAACCTCGCGGTGACCGTCCGCGCCGGGGGCAGGGAAGTGCGGATCTCGCGCATCCTCGACGAGGAGAACTCCGACCCGGACAACAAGATCAACGTCTATTTCCCGGTGACGTTCCGGCTGAAGAAGAACGAGCCGCTCACGGAGATCCCGGAGGACACGAACGTCGGCCTCCTGACGGAATCTCTCCGCGAGGCAACGCCGTTCGAGCTCAACTTCCAGACGGATCTCTCGCCGTTCGAGGACTATATGAACCCGCAGGGAGAGCTGCGCGACGCGTTCCTCACGCTCGTCAACGCGGATCACCCGCTCTCGGCCTCGGATGTGCCGGGGGACCTGATGGACGTGAAATACACGAGCACGTACCGGAACATGCAGCAGCTGAGGGAATACCCGACCCGCGCGCTCGAAGGCCTGTTCCAGGAGATGCACCACTACGGGTATTACAGCATGGCGGTGTATTCCGGGTACCGGAGCTACGACTATCAGGCGACGATCTTCGAGCAGTATGTCCAGAACGAAATGGCGAGCGATCCCACCCGGTCGCGCGAGGATGCGGAGGCCCTGGTGCTGACGTACGCGACGCGGCCCGGCACGAGCGAGCACCAGACGGGGCTTGCGGTCGACATGGACACGCTCGGCTCGTTCACCGTGGAGTTCGCGTGGACGACGGAATTCTACTGGCTCCAGGAAAACGCGTGGAAATTCGGGTTCATCCTCCGGTTCCCGCAGGACAAGGAGGACGTCACGTCGATCACGTTCGAGCCGTGGCACTACCGCTACGTCGGCCGGTATCACGCGAAGATCATCCACGACAACGGCCTTTGCCTGGAAGAGTACATCGCGAGGATCTCGAACTGAGAATGGAAAAGAGAGGACGGAGCCCCCGTCCTCTTCTTGCGCGCGCGAAATCCCTTGACATTCTCCCCGTTTTTTGCTATGATATTCCCGTCAGACATCTCCGTACAGATCCGTCAAAAACCTCGGACAGCCGCAAGCCGCGGCGGAAAGGAAACGCTGTGCCTTATATCGAAATCTCCACCAACGCCTCCCTCGATCCCGCGAAGATCGAGACCCTCAAAGCGAAGATCGCCGCCTCCCTCGCCGCCTCCTTCCCCGGGAAGACCGAAAACTGGCTCATGGTCCGCGTCTCGGCCGGGGAGACCATGTTCTTCGCCGGTTCTCCCGCGCCCTGCATGATGGTCGACATCTCCCTCTTCGGCGCGCAGTCGAAGGCCAATTACCAGAAGATGACCGCCGCTGTCTGCCGGCTCGCCGGGGACGAATGCGGCATCCCCGCCGACCGCGTGTACGTCAAGTACTCCGAATATGATAAATGGGGCTGGAACGGCTCCAACTTTTAAGGAGGACGCCATGAACGAATTCCGATCCATCCGCCCGGAGGAGCTCTCCGGCAACGTCTTCCGGCTCATCGGGCATGACTGGATGCTCGTCACGTCCGCCGATGACGGCGAAGGCCTCGTCTGCGGCAAGGACTACAACACCATGACGGCGTCCTGGGGCGGCATGGGCATCCTCTGGGGCGGCCCCGTCGCGTTTGTCTTCATCCGTCCCCAGCGGCATACCTTCGGCTTCACCGAGAAGAACGAACGGATGACGCTGTCCTTCTTCGGCGAGGAATCCCGCGCGGTGCTGAACTATTGCGGCACGAAGAGCGGCCGGGACGTCGACAAGGCGAAGGAATGCGGCCTCACCCCCGTCGCCGACACGAACGGTCACGGCCGCGCCGTCTGGTTCGACGAGGCGAAGATCGTCTTCAAGGTCCGCAAGCTCTACGCGGAGCCCATCAAGGCTGAGGCATTCTGCGACCCCGACGCCCGCGCCGTTTATCCCCTTGACGACTTCCACACGGCCTATGTCTGCGCCGTGGAAGAGATTCTTGTCAGGGATTGACAGAATAAACAAATTCGACCGGAGAAATTCTCTCTTTCCGACAGTCGAAATTGTGAAATTCACTTGCATTCCTGCCTTTTATCGTGTATAATAGTAAGGTAGGACTGCTTTCGGGCATGTTCCGGTCTTTGCAACGATACACTTTATATAAAGGAGTTCAAAATGGCGGAAATCACAACCAACAACATTCGCAATATCGTACTGCTCGGTCACGGCGGATCCGGCAAGACCTCCCTCGCGGAGACGGCGCTCTTCCTCTCCAAGGGCACCGACCGTCTCGGAAAGATCACCGACGGCAACACGGTCTGCGACTACGATCCCGAAGAAAAGAAGCGCGGCTTCTCCCTCACCCTTTCCCTCGCTCCCGTGATGTGGAAGGACGCGAAGATCAACTTCATCGACACCCCCGGTTTCCTGGACTTCCAGGGCGAAGTCTACGCGGGCATCCGCGTCGCCGATTCCGCGATCATCACCCTCGACGGCAAGGCCGGCGTGGAAGTGGGCACGGAGCTCGCGTGGGATAAGGCTTCCGAAGCGAATAAGCCCCGCGTGTTCTTCATCAACAAGTGCGACGATCCCGAAGCGAACTTCGACCGCGTGTTCTCCCAGCTGCAGGACATGTTCGGCACGGAAGTCTGCCCGATCCTCGTCCCGCACAAGAACGGCGCGAACCTCTCCTTCATCAACCTCATCGAGATGAAGTCCTACACCTTCGACTCCAAGGGCGGCCGCACCGAAAGCGAGCTTTCCGCCGACGAACAGGCTGTCGCCGATCAGTATAAGGAAACCCTGAACGAAGCGCTTGCCGCCACCAGCGAAGAGCTGATGGAAAAGTACTTCGAAGAGGGCGAGATCAGCCATGAAGACGCGGTCGAAGCGCTGCACCACGGCATCGTGGACGGCTCCATCGTCCCCGTGTTCTCCGGCTCCGCCACCAATCTCTGGGGCATGACCTACCTGCTCGACACCATCGTCTCCTCCTTCCCGACGCCTCTCTCTACCGGCAAGGAAAAGATCATCGACGGCGAAGGCACGAAGGAAATCGACGTCGATCCGAACGGCGAATGCCGCGTGTTCGTCTTCAAGTCCATCTCCGACTCGTTCGGCAAGCAGACCCTCTTCAAGGTCATGAACGGCACGCTGACGAACGACCTGACCCTCACCAACCGCACGAGCGGCGCGCAGGAAAAGTTCGGCCACATCTATATGATGCGCGGCAACAAGCAGACCGAGGTGACCTCCTTCTGCTGCGGCGACATCGGCATGATCACCAAGCTGACCGCCACCAACACGAACGACACCCTGACCGTCTCCTCCGACATCCAGTATGAAAAGATCAGCTTCCCGCATCCTTACATGACCATGGCGATCCAGCCGGCCGCGAAGGGCGACGAAGACAAGATCTCCACGGGTCTGGCCCGTCTCCTCGAAGAGGACCCGACGCTCGTGTATGAGAACAACCCCGAAACCAAGCAGATGACCATCTCCGGCATGGGCGACATGCAGCTCGCGGTCGTCGTCTCCAAGATGAAGGATCGCTACAAGACCTCCGTGGTTCTCGAAAACCCGAAGATCCCGTACCGCGAGACCATCAAGGGCACGGCGGACGTGCAGGGCCGTCACAAGAAGCAGTCCGGCGGTTCCGGTCAGTTCGGCGACGTCAAGATCCGGTTCTCCCACGGCGAAGCGGACGGCCTGACGTTCGTGACCTCCGTCGTCGGCGGCACGGTCCCGAAGAACTTCTATCCCGCGGTTGAAAAGGGCCTGCAGGAAGCGATGCAGAAGGGCGTTCTCGCCGGCTATCCGGTGGTCAACCTACAGGCGGACCTGTACGACGGCTCCTACCACCCGGTCGATTCGAACGAAATCTCCTTCAAGCTCGCGGCGC
>JAFYBI010000496.1 GCA_017540285.1 Clostridia bacterium
CCGACACGCTGGCCGTGATGAGCGACAGCTACCGCCTGATGTCGCGCAACAGCCGCCTGCTGGCCATCGGCCTTCGCGACACGAAGAGCATCTACATCGCCGTGCGTGAGGGCGGCGGCCCTTCCGAAATGCTCGGCTTCGCCTGTTACGACGCGACCGTGAAGGGCTTCTTCGGCCCGACCGGCGTGAAGGACTCCGAGCGGCATCAGGGCATCGGCGCGGCGCTGCTGCTCGCCTGCCTCACGGCGATGCGCGAGGAGGGCTACGGCTACTGCGTGATCGGCAGCGTCGGCCCGGCCGAATTTTACAAGAAGATCTGCGGCGCGACCGAGATCGAAGACTCGTCGCCCGGCGTCTATCGGGGGATGCTGCGCGCATGAACGACGACAACCTCAAAAGCTTTCGCAGCTTTGACGATCTTCTGAAGGAGCTCCGGGCCCCGGGCATTTCCCTTGCGGAAGCCAGAGCCCTTGAGATCCCACACGGTCCGCTCCGTCAAGTCAAATATAAGTGGAGCCGCCGCGGAATGGCGGTCGACGATTTGGAGATACACGAATACATCCTCACATGGACGGACGGCGGCGCCTCGTTCCGCTACAGGAACAGCCAAGGGAGTTTACAGCGCACGGTTACGGAGAAACAGTACCGCGTGCGCGAGGACACGGCAGACGAGGTCCTTGCCATCGTCGAGCGGGAAAATCTGATCGCCTGGTCGAAGATGAAGGTCGATCCGGATCGCCAGGATTCCCGCTTTCAGCCCGTCGACACGACGTGGTCCTCTTCCCTTTCCCTGGCTTTCCGAAAACCGGAGGAGGAAGGCGAGATGACCGTGGGGATCAGCACGGAAGCCGCGAAACAAGAGGGCGGCGGGGACGTGATCTCCGCGCTTGCCGATCTGCTCCGGGGATGTGTCCGCGACGAAGCGCTCCTCTCGGAAAAGACGGAGCGCTCCGAAGAAAACCCGAGCCCGATGATGGGCTTCTTCATCCAGCCGAATGCCGCGCCGGCGAGCAGCAGCCTGACGTGTCCCGTATGCGGAGCCCCCGAGAAACCCGGGAAATTCTGCCCGGAATGCGGCGCGCCGAAACTCTGGTTCTGTCCCTTGTGCGGAACGGAAAACAAGCGGAGATTCTGCACCGAATGCGGTCAGAAACGTCCGTAATCACGAAATAAAGAACCCAATTTCCATAAAGGAGGACCCCCACCATGAAACTCCTGCCGACCTGCGTCGCATCCTATTCCTTCCACGGCATGCTCGCCGAAGGGACCTGCGACGTCTTCCGCTATCTCGACCTGCTCCGCTTCCGGTATCACGTCCGGTACGCGGACATCTGGACGGGATTTCTGCCCACGCTCGACGACGGCTTTCTCGGGAAGGTCCGCGCCGCCCTCGACAAAAACGAACTCACCCTCGCGAACCTCTGCGTCGACGGGCCGCACGTCTGGATGGACGATCCCGACGCCCGCGCGGCGCACAAAAAGCAGATGCTCGACATGCTCCGGGCCGCGGAAAAGCTCGGCGCAAAGACGGTCCGCATCGACTTCGGCGGCACCGACGGCCACACCATGCCCGAGGAGGCCTTCGACTACCTCGTGAAGACCTACCGCGAATACGCCGCGATCTGCGCCCAGGCCGGCATGAAGATCGGCCCGGAGAACCACTGGGGCTGGGACCGCGTGCCGGAATACCTCGAAAAGGTCGCCGCGGCGGTCGATTCCCCGGCGTACGGGCACCTCTATCACCTGCGCAACTTCTACGACGAGCCCGAACGCGGCGAAGCCTACGCGATCTCGAAGGCGATGCACACGCACATCCACGCGAACTCCATGCCCTACGCCAAGGACGTCATCCGCCGCCTGGCCAACCGCGGCTACGAAGGCGTCTATTCCGTCGAGCATCATTCCGGACACCTCGAGCCGGAGCGCGTCGACTGGCAGCTCGCCACCGTGCGGGGCCTGATCGCGGAGCTCGGCGACGAAGGCTTTGAAGAAACCGCCAAGCCGTCCTTTTTCGACGGCATCTATGCAAAGTGAGGTCTGACATGGCAAAAGACAAGATCCGCGTTGCGATCATCGGCAACGGCATCATCGGCGAATCCCACATCCAGACGTATCTGAAGATCCCCGAGGCACAGATCGCCGCGATCTGCGACATCAACGAGGCGCGGCTGAACGAGATCGGCGACCGGTATCACATCGACCGCCGCTACACGCACATCGGAAAGATGCTCCGGGACGAGGAGCTCGACGCCGTGGACGTGTGCCTGCACAACAACATGCACGCGCCGGTCTCCATCGCCGTCATGCGCTCCGGACGCGATTGCTACTGCGAGAAGCCGATGGCCGGCTCCTTTTACGACGCGCGGGAAATGCTCCGCGTATCCGAGGAGACCGGGAGAAAGCTCCACATCCAGCTCGCGTTCCTCTATTCGAACGAGACGAAGGCCGCGAAGCGGTTCATCGATGCCGGCGACCTCGGACGCATCTATCACATGCGCTCCTACGGCTTCCGGCGGCGCGGCAGACCCTACGTCGACGGCTATGCGGCGAAGGAATTCGTCAATACCGCGACCTCGGGCGGCGGCGCGCTCTTCGACATGGGCGTCTACCACATCTCCCAGCTCCTCTACCTGACGGGTATTCCCGAGCTCGAGCGCGTCACGGGCCGGACCTACGCGGAGGTCGCGATGGACGAGGGCCGACGCGCGATCAGCGGCTACAACGTCGAGGAGCTCGGCCTCGGCTTCGCGAACTACAAGGGCGGGCTCTCCCTCGACGTCCTCGAATCCTGGGCTGTCCACGGGCGTCCGTTCCCCTCGTCGGTCATCATGGGCTCCGAGGCGGGCGTTTCGCTGAATCCGCTCGTGATCCACTCCCGTCATCACGACCTCGAGACGGACACGACGGTCGATCTCGGACAGATGGACTACCTCGCGCACACCGTTTACGCGGATTCCGCGCACTACGACAATTCCCAGCAGCACTGGATCCACGCGCTCCTCGGCAAATGCGAGCTTCTCCCGACGGCGAAGATCGCGCTCGAGACGCAGCGGCTCCAGGAGGGCATCTACTTCTCCGAGAAGCTCGGCCGCGAGGTCACGTCGGAGGAGATCGAAGCGCTCTCCGTCTCAAAGGCGCTCGAGATCCCGAACATCGCGCTGTAAGACCTGAAACCATGAGAAAAACGCAGTCAGCCGGCTGCGTTTTTTCTGTGGGGTGAGATCAAAAGGGGTTGCCGCAAAAGGAACTTGGTGCCGGTTGTCTATGGAATCC
>JAFYBI010000497.1 GCA_017540285.1 Clostridia bacterium
GAGGACGTATCCGCCCCACCCCTCGCTCCACGCGCGGCTGACGGGTGAGCAGATCCGGTCGTGCTCCGGCTCGTAGATCGTGTCCCACGCGAGGCAGCTGCGCATCGCCTGATACGCGCCCGCGTTCTCGCCCCACGCCGCCTCCTCCGCGAGCACCTCCGCCCGCGCCCGGTCCAGCATCCCGCGGACATCTTCCACGGATGCGGGCACGGTGGAGACGGCGACCGGACCGTCGAGCGTCACGCTCCTGTACGGCAGCAGCGCGTTCGCATAGACGAAGGGGTCGCGCCTCCCCGTCGTGTGAACGACGATCTCGCGTCCGTCCGGGAACGAGCCGCCGATCATGCCGTTCCGGTTCCAGAGCATCCCCGGCTTCCCCCAGAGAAGGGAGGCTTCGATCACCAGCGCCGGTGCGCGGACCGGCTTTCCGGAGGGCGTGACGAGGAGGTACTGCTCGCCGTTCTGCGCCGTGCTCTCGACGGTGATCTCGCACGGACCCGCCCGGAAGGTGAGGCTCGTATAGGTCCCGTCCCAGCTGCGGGATCCCGGTCTCAGGCCGTGGTCCCCCACCTTCAGATCCCGGATCAGGCGCGGATCGGCAAAATCCTTGAAGCCGAGTACGATCGCGAATCCATAGGGCAGAAGCACATGCGCACTCATGGACATGGAGTACCATGTGTTCCATCCGCGGTTCGTCCGCTTCCTCAGTTCGTCATAATTCATGCTGTTCTCCCTCCCGGCTTTCCCCGCCGTATTTCAGATAATATCCCCAGACCTCTTCGCCGTAGGAAGTGACCGTCCGGGTGTTCGCGTTGTACCGGCTGAACGCGCGCTTCATGCCGTCCTCGCCGAGCCGCGAGAAAGCAAGCTCCCCGGCAGTCTCGTATGCCGCCGCGAGGAGATTGAGCGTCCCCATGCGCAGATTGAACGCCGTGTCCCGGTTGAGCCGCAGCCACATCTTCCGCACGTCCGCCGGGACATCCTCGTCCAGCCCGTCGGGCATGCCGAGCCGGTCCGGCGTCTCGATCCCGTGATCCCGGGCAAACCGCAGCGCGCGGATGGCGACCCGGCCGAAGATCTGCATGTACCCGGTCGAGCTGTCCGAACGCCCGAACCAGCTGAACCGCACCGCCGTGTCTGCTGCGGCATCCCAAAGATCGATCTCCTTGATCTCGCGGAAAAGGACCGCGCAGATCGCCGCCCCGGGAACGCCGTAATCCGCCGAGACCTGCCGGATCTCGGGCGCCAGCTTTTGGATGATCTCCTCCGTTTTGGCGACGGAATAGAGCCTGATCATGCGCCCGTCTCCGGCAGCGCGACGCCGCGGATGTGACGCCCGTCGCCCGCAAGCTCGAGAACGGGCGCGCTCAGGCTGCCCGGATGGCGGTCGAAGCGCAGGACCGTGATCCCGGTGAAGGGCAGGTGAAAGACCGCGCACATATACGGGAACGGGAGATTCAAAAGATGCCCCATCGCCGCTGAGGAGGAGCCGCCGTGGCTGAAGAGCGCGACCGCAAACTGCCCGTCGTCCGCCCGCGTGTTCCGGTAATAGCGCCCTTCCCGGACATAGCCGAGCGAGGCGAGCCAGCCGTCGATGCCCTCTTCGACGATCCGGACGGATTCGATGACGCGGCTGCCCGTATAATACGGATGCTCCCGCCAGTTCGCGTCCATGAGGTCATGGCCTGCCCGCACCATCTCGTCGGCGATCTTCCACGGGTGTCCGCCCGCGAAGATCTCCCGCCCGTCGGCCGAGCTCCAGTGCAGCTCGTGCATGAAGTCGAGCACCGCCGGCGCGAGTCCGAGGGCCTTCGCCGCGGCGTCCGCCGTCTGACGGGCGCGTCCCTGCGGGGAAGTGAAGATCGCGCCGATGCCCTCTTCCCGAAGCCGCTCGGCCGCTGCCTCTGCCTGTAATTCTCCGAGCGGCGTCAGGCAGTCGTGCTCGTAATCCGGCTCGCCGTGCCGCACAAATACGATTCTCATATCGTTCTCCTTTCGCGCTCTTTACGAGAAAAGCCACGCAAGATCGAATTCCGCCGCCGCGATCCCGCCGTCGCAGGGATCCTCTTCCCCGCGCTCATAGAGCAGGACGAAGCGGTCTTCTTCGCGGGAATAGTCGAGGCTCGAATAGGAAGAGGGCCCCGGGAACACCGTCTTCGCCCCAGCCCACGTCCGCCCGCCGTCGAAGCTCCAGCACACCGCCATGTTCACGCGTTTTTCCGCGCGCGGATTGGCAAAGAGCGTGATCCCGTCGGCGTCGGGGGGCAGGAT
Organism: Clostridia bacterium; assembly: GCA_017540285.1. Taxonomy (GTDB): domain Bacteria; phylum Bacillota; class Clostridia; order Oscillospirales; family CAG-272; genus UMGS1696. The sequence continues at coordinate 2,272 of JAFYBI010000497.1, forward strand.
CGACGGATCGGCGAGCGCGTCACGCTCCACCCGTAGGAAGGACGCGTTGCAGCCGCAGAAGGTCTCTTCCCGGAGATAAGCGTCCGCGCGGAAATCGCCCCAGGTCTCGCCGCCGTCGGTCGAGGTCGCAAGATAGCGCAGCCCGTCGCGGAAATACGCGCGGGAATTGTAGGTGAGCGTGCCGTCCGCCTGCTCGATGAGCGTTCCCTCTCCGGTGCCGAGCTGGACCGGCGCGGATGCGTGCCAGGTCAGGCCGTGGTCGTCGCTCCAGAGGGCGTTGTTGTAGACGTTCACGCGGAGCTCGTCCCAGTTCGCGTACTGCCCGGCCTGCGTCCGCGAGGGGGTGATCAGCCGTCCGGCGTGAGGACCGCGGCGGAGGCAGATGCCGTGCGCA
>JAFYBI010000498.1 GCA_017540285.1 Clostridia bacterium
AAGCGGGAAGAAAGCGGGCGGACTGTAATACTGTCTTTTCACACCGCGAACCCATCCGTGATCCCGACGAGGCGGGTGTTGTCCCGGTTGACGTATCATCTCCCCGGCCTTACGCACATGCCCTCTTTCAGCTTCCGTTCCGCGGAGCGCGAGCGTTCGGCGGTATGCTTTTTATCCGATAAAGAAGTTTTGGTGAATATTTCGTTGTATCTTTTTTCATCACCGCTCCGCCGGGCCTTGCATTCCGGCGCGGGATGTGCTATAATATCGGGAACAGTGATTTCAGACAAGCGGAGATTTCTCATGCATAAAGAATTTCTGATGGGCAACGAGGCGATCGCGCTCGGGGCGCTTGCCGCAGGCGTCCGGGTCGTCGCGGGCTATCCCGGCACCCCGTCGACCGAGGTGCTCGAGACCGTCGCGCGGCGCAATCCCGGCGGCGTCTACGTCGAATGGTCCGTGAACGAAAAAGCGGGCCTCGAGGTGGCGGCAGGCGCGGCATACGCCGGTGCGCGCTCCCTCGTCACGATGAAGCAGGTGGGGCTCAACGTCGCGTCCGACCCGCTCATGAGCCTCGAATACATCGGCGTGAAGGGCGGCATGGTGGTCCTTGTCGCCGACGATCCCGGCCCCATCTCCTCGCAGACCGAACAGGACACCCGCACCTTCGGGACGTATTCGAAGATCCCGGTCTTCGATCCCTCCTCGGTCGCAGAAGCGTATTCAATGATCGGCGACGCGTTCGCCCTCTCGGAAAAGCTCGGCTCCCCCGTGATCCTGCGTCCGACCACCCGGATCGACCACGGCTATGCGGACGTCATGGTGAAGGACGAGGAGGAATACGAGCTCCACGAACCGGAAGGCTTCGTCAAGGATTCCTCGAAATGGGTGATCTTCCCCCGCCTCTCCGTCATCAACCACGCGAAAATCGAAGCGCGCAACCGTGCGCTGACCGATACCTTCTCGCATGACGAGCACAATCCCCTCCTGACGGAGACCAGTGTTTGGCGCGGCGCGAAAATCGGCGTCGTCTCGCAGGGCATCAGCTGGACGTACGTGCAGGATTTCTTCGGGGACGGCGATCATCCCCGCCTCCTGCGCATCGGAACGCCCTTCCCCTTCCCGGATGAGCTCGCGGCGCGGTTCCTCGAAGGACTCGACGAAGTCCTCGTGATCGAGGAGCTCGACCCGGTGATCGAGCGCGCGCTCGTGTATCTCTGCGGACGCCGCGGGATCCGGGTGACGATCCGCGGCAAGGAAGACGGCACAATCAAGCCCGCCGGGGAAAACACCGTCGGCGAGGTCGCGGCTTGCCTCTCCTCCTTCTGCTCAGCGGAGAAGAAGACGGCAGACGCGACGCGCGGCGATCCCCTGCCCGCCCTGCCCGTCCGCCCGCCGGTCCTCTGCGCGGGATGCCCGCACCGGGCGTCCTTCTACGCGGTCAAGCAGGCCATGAAGGGCAAAAAGACGATCTTCTGCGGCGACATCGGCTGCTATACCCTCGGCAACGCGAAGCCGCTCGACATGTGCGACACCTGCCTCTGCATGGGCGCGGGCATCAACATCGCGCAGGGCGTCTTCCATGTGGAGCCGGACACCAAGGCATTCGCGTTCGTCGGCGATTC
>JAFYBI010000499.1 GCA_017540285.1 Clostridia bacterium
CGTCGGCATCGGGAGCACGCCGTAATCGTCTTCCATTTCACGGAAATCGTCGTCCTTGAAGTGCAGGAGGGATGCCTCGCAGAAGAGGGCGCGCCCCTGCAGGAAGGTGTTGTAAGCTTCCCGGTAGTTGTTGATGTCCGTGTGATAATTGGACTGATTCTCATAGATGACGCGGTAGATCTTTTCGTAGATCGCGGTAGCCGATTCGAGGTCCGTGTTGACGACCGGCACACCGTCCGCGTCCTTGGTCACGATGGTGCCGCCCGCGCCGTAGTAGAACGAATACGGGCTGTCGAGATACCACGAGGTGAGACCGAAGAAGTCGTTCGCTTCGACGATCTTTCCGTCGCCGTCGAGGTCGGTGGTCATGTCCTTCGTGAGCTCATACAGCGCGTCGAGCGTCCATTCGCCCGCATCCACCGTCCCATACGGATACTCGATCGAATAATCGTCGAAACGATTCTTGTTGAAGGCGAGGCAGGAGGACCGGAGCATGGCGTTCGGCAGCGGCATGCCGCAGATCAGCTTCATGTGGCCGGCGACGGTGAACGCGTCCACGCAGTCGGTGTCCCACCACGGCTTGGTCGGATCGACGGCGTCGAGCTCGTCGAGGGAATAGAAATACCCGGCGGATGCGGCGCCCGCGGCGGAGACCATGTGCAGGAACGCGCAGTCAAAGTCGTTCGTCCCGGCGGTGACAGCCTGCTTGACTGCGTTGGTCGCCGCGGTGTAATCATCATGGACAACGCCTTCGAGGATGATGTCAAACCGCTCTTCGACGGCCTTGTCGCGGCGGAACAGCGCATCGTTCAGGACCTCGCCGGTCTCCTCCTCGATGCCGATCTTCTCGGAATAGGATGCGACGCGGTAGGTATAGCCGTCGTAGGTGACGTCCGGAAGGTTGTCGGGGATCTCGGTCTCTTCGGTTTCCGGGATCTCGGCCGTCTCGTTCTCCGATCCGGGCGTCATCGCATCTGTCGGGGAATCGGAAGGCTTCTCGGAACAGGCCGCGAGGGACATGGCGGCGAGCAGCACGGAAAGAAGAATGCAGATCGTTCGTTTCATGGGTACCTCCTTGGATCGTATCGGATGCGATTGTTCTCGTCGATTTCCAGTATAGCACAAATCCGGGAAAAATGCAAGAGATCGGGGCCAGCAGCGCGGTAAAAAACGCAGAAAAATCCCCGGGAACCGCATGCAGTCTCCGGGGATCACGGACGGGATTATTTGTCTGCGTCTTCGCCGAGTGCGGTGGTCGCGTGGACGACGACGGTGCGGTCATAGCACGAGAACATCTCGTCGACCGCCGCTTTGTCGGGCTTCGGCGTCAGGAGGGACACGACCGGCACGAGCACCAGGCCGCAGACCATGGCGAGCACGCCCGCGTTGATCGGAGAGGCGAAGAAGGAGTTGATGAAGACGCGGCCGGTGAAGTTGCAGAACATATCCGCGGCCATGATGCCGACGCCGCAGACAAAGCTGACCCACACGGAGGCCTTCGTGACGCGCTTCCAGTAGAGGCTGTAGAGGAACGGCGCGAGGAAGGCACCGGCGAGGGCGCCCCACGAAATGCCCATGAGCTGCGCGATGAAGGTGACGCTGGACTTGACCTGCACGATGGCGAGCGCGGCGGAGACGACGATGAAGAACACGATGAGCACGCGGATGAGGAGCATCTGGGACTTCTGTTCGGTCTTCTTGCCCTGCTTTCCGCGGACGGGGACGATGAGGTCGAGCGTCAATGTGGAGGAGGAGGTCAAGACGAGCGAGGAGAGCGTCGACATGGACGCGGAAAGAACGAGCACGATGACGATCGCGACGACGACGTTCGGGAGGTTCTCGAGCATCTTCGGAACGATGCTGTCATAGATCGGCGTGGAGCCGTTGTAGTCGATGACGTCGGCATAGAGTCTGCCGAAGCCGCCGAGGAAGTAGCAGCCGCCCGCGACAATGATTGCGAAGATCGTGGAGATCAGGGTGCCCTTCGAGATGTCGCCCTCGCTCTTGATGGCATAGAACTTGCCGACCATCTGCGGCAGGCCCCATGTGCCGAGGGAGGTGAGGAGCACGACACCGAGCAGGGTGAGCGGTTCCGGTCCGAAGAAGGAGGTGAACGCGCCGGAGAGCCCTTCGTTCGTGGCGGACGGGATCTGCGAGAGGGCGCGCTGGGCTTCCATGAAACCGCCGTTGTCCTTCAGCACCGCGGCGATGACGAGCACGATGCCGACGAGCATGATGAGGCCCTGGATGAAGTCGTTGATCGCCGTGGCCATGTAGCCGCCCGCGATGACGTAGATGCCCGTCAGGACGCTCATGATGATGACGCACCAGATATAGTCGATCGAGAATGCGGACTCAAACAGACGGGAGAGGCCGTTGTAGAGAGACGCAGTGTAGGGGATCAGGAAAATGAAGACGATCACCGACGCCGCGATCCGGAGGGCGTTCGAATCGAAGCGGTTGCCGAAGAAATCGGGCATGGTCTTCGAGTCGAGCTTCTGGGTGAGCAGGCGGGTGCGGCGGCCGAGGATGACCCACGCGAGGAGCGAGCCGATGACGGCGTTGCCGATGCCGACCCACGTGGTCGAGATGCCGAAACGCCAGCCGAACTGACCGGCATAACCGATGAAGATGACGGCGGAGAAGTAGGAGGTGCCGTATGCGAAGGCGGTGAGCCACGGGCCGACGTTGCGTCCGCCGAGGACGAAGCCGTGGACGCTCGCGGCCTGACGGCGGCAGGTGAAGCCGACACCGATCATGACGGCAAAGAACAGGACGAGAAAGAGAATTTTGAGCAGCATAAATGCCTCCGGATTTTCATTCGTTCCCGACGAATCGGGGAGGAACAGCGGGCGATTCCCAAAAAAAGAGGCTGCGACGGGTGTGATTCCGTGCAGCCATCTGAGTCAATCGGGAATTCGTCCGGTGCGTCTGCATGACAAATCACTATTACTTTGTGAGAAAGTAATAGTAATAATAGACGTATGCAAACGTGAAGCTGTTCATCGCCGTCTCCCGGGTCCGAAATTTGCTATATTATAGCACCGCGCAGCCGCCTTGTCAAGAGGGAAAGCGGAGTTTTTCCGAATGATTTGCATAAATATGAGGCGCGTGACGGGAAAATCACGCGCCTTTTGCCGTTCGGATCAGAAGAAGATCGCCGGGATCTCTTCGGCGGGGGCGGCGTCGGCGGGACGCTTCCCCTCCGCGATGTCGTAGATCTCACGGTGCGTCTCGATGATCCCCTCCTCGAAGTCCTCGTACGTACGCTGCGTCACGTCCACGATCCCGATCTGGTAGTTCTCGCCGTCAAAACGCCCGAGATACGCCTGATCGTTCAGGGTGAAGTAGTGCGCGCCGAGGCACATCGGGTGGGCCGCCGCCCGCTGCATGTAATAGCGATACGCGCGTCCGCGCTCCTTCTGGCTCGTCACGCCGCGGATGCCCGTCGCGTCGAGGCCGCGGTCGAGGGCGCCGAAATGGAATTCGCCGATCATGACGGGCTTGCCGACGAGCTTCGAGAAGCTCTCGATCATCGGGACGGGATCCATCGAATAGCAGTTGAAGCTGAACACGTCGGTGAACTCCGAGCCCGCCGCCAGCTCCTTCGAGGAGAGCCATGCGTACCGGATCCCGAGGTTGAGGTGGTCGGGATCGACTGCCCGGATCGCCTCGGACGGCACCCGGATGTATTCGCGGATCATCACCTCGGAGAACTCGTTCAGCGCCCGCATCCCCGCTTCAGTAAAGCCGAGGGTCGAGACCGGGCGGTCCATGTCCTCGAACGACGCGTAGTCAGAGCCCCATGCGGCGTTGAGGGCGGCGATCGTGCCGTACTTCTCCCGCATGAACGCGATGATCGCGCGGCGGGAATAGCTGGACTTCTCGCAGGAGAGCGCGCAGGCCGCGATGTTGAGGTTGTTCACGAACGCCCACTGCGGCTCGTTGCCGAGGAAATACCCGATGAGGGACGCTTTTCCGCGGTGCCGCTCCATCTGCCGCGCCCATTTCTTCGCGTTCCCGGCGAACTCCGGCGAGAGCGTGTCCGGGAAATCGCGGAAAATGTAGGTCTCCGTCTCCGGATAGCCGTACAGGATCGTGACGTGCGGGATGTCGTACTCTTCGGCGAAGTCGATGTCCGACCAGCACGCGACGGTGTTGAAGCCCCACCGGATCATGCGCCGCGCGGTCATTTCCTTCCACTTTTGGCGGTAATCCTGCCCGAACACCCGCCACAGATTGTGCCGGTGCCACGAGAAGAAGTCCTCCCGCACCCATCCGGCAGACGCGGGATCGAGCTCACCCGCGAGGGAGCGGATCCCCGCGAGGTTGGCGTCGCCGTCGATGTTCACGCAGTCCAGCCCCATCGAGAAGAACGCGTATCCGTCGGGATCGGCGAGGAACCAGCGGTCCCGCCATTTCTCGAGGGTGAAGAAGCCCGTGCCGTCCGTGAGCTTCAGGGAGAGATCCCCGCCCCAGCGCGAACGTCCGTCGTCTTCCCGCTTCGGCGCCGGCGCGTCGAGGACCGCGTGCATCCGGGCCGCCATTTCTTCGAAGGATTTCGTCTTTCCGGGCCAGTCGGCGATGGCCTTCTGCCCCATCTCGTCGACGAGGGTCCGCGTCTCGACCGGGAATTCCGGTTCCGTGTCGTACACGCCGAAGGCCGCGATCTCAAAGGTCACGTCGTCCGGGGCGTCCGCGGAGGTGACGGTGAAGCGCACGGCGTCGCGGTAGTCGATCGGCGCGCCCTGCGTCACGGATTTCAGCTTGCCCGGCGTCCGTCTGAGGAAGAGATTCTTCCCTTCCGCCACGGAGATCGGCAGGGCGATCCGGGTGCGGATCCCGGCGAGGACGCCCATCTTCACGCCGCACATCCGCCCGTCCGCGGTCGAAAAGAACCATCCGAGCACGGCGGAGCGCGCGCCCGTGCAGGTCACGTCCATGGCGATCCAGCGGTTCCCGTCGAGGGAGACGCCCGCGAGCGCGCCGTCCTTCATCGGGACCGTCAGCCGGCCCTTCCCTTTCGGAAAGGTGCAGAGATTGCCCGACACGGTCACGCCGTCCGGGACGAGGGTTTCGAGGGGAATGGGGGTGTATCCGTTCGTCATGATGCCTCCTCTTTTTCACATCGGCAGAGCCGGGGGATCAAAGCTCGATCAGTTCCTTCTTCGGGCAGTCGGTGAGATCGGTGCGGCCGTCCTCGGTGACGAGCACCATATCCTCGATCCGGCAGCCGTATTTGCCTTCGATGTAGATGCCGGGCTCGGAGGTGACGATCTGTCCCGGAAGCAGGACCGCGTCGCCCATGTGGCTGTTCAGGCCCGGATCCTCGTGGATCTCCAGCCCGACGCCGTGGCCGAGGCTGTGGCTGAAATAGCCCTTGTAGCCGGCGCCGTCGATGATGTCCCGCGCGATCTTATCCATGTCGGCGTTCTTTTTGCCGGGGCCGATCGCGTCGATGGCGGCCTGCTGCGCTTCGAGGACCGTGAAGTAGAGCCGCTTCATCTCCTCGTCCGCCTTCCCGATCGACACCGTGCGGGTCATGTCGGAGTGATAGCCGTTCACCATCGCGCCGTAGTCCATCGTGAGGAAGCCCTTCTCGAGCCGGATCGGGCGCGGCACGCCGTGCGGTCTCGACGACGCGGAGCCGGACACCGCGATGGTGTCGAACGACGGCTTCTGGCTGCCGTTCTTCTTCATGAAATATTCGAGCTCCGCCGCCACCTCGGTCTCGGTCATGTCGTGCCGCAGGACCTTGCAGATGTGCGCGAACGCGCCTTCCGCGATGCGCTGGGCAGCGATGATGTTTTCGACCTCGTCGGGCGTCTTGACCGAGCGGATCGCGGTGAAGATGCCGCCGACGGGCGCGAATTCCGGCGTGGCCTCCCCGAGCGTCTTTTTCAGGTGCTCGAGCCCCGCGCAGGTCAGTCTGCGGTCTTCGTAGCCGATGACCTTGACGCCGTATTCCTTCACGATCTCGAGCAGCCCCGGCTGACCGGGCAGACAGACCGTGCAGAGGGAGGTCGCCTCCGCCTTCGCCGCCTCGATGTAGCGGGAATCGGCGAAGACCCACGCCTTTTCGCGGGTGACGAACGCATAGCCGTCCGGGTTGTTGAAATCGGTCACATAGAGGTGGTTTTCCGGGGAGCTCACGTAGATCGCGTCGAGTCCCAGCTCCTCCATCTTCGCTCTCAGCTTCTGATAGCGGTTTTCCATTTTGTTCATGGGGAATATGTCCTTTCAGATAGAAGATTGGTCTTGGATTTCGTCCTGAAGATGCGCGTCGATGCGCACGGACCACGCGGGATAGGGGACCGCCTGCGCCGGTACGCGGTAGAACGATTCCCACGTGCCGTCCTCCCGCACGATCAGCTCCCGCCAGCCGCGCCAAGAGGCCCAGGGATCGCGCTCGCCGCTGTAGCTGAAATGTCCGTCGTGCAGGATCGGCAGATTTCCGGCGTCCGGTCCGGTGTTCCCGATCAGAGAGCGGTGGTCGTGGCCGCAGAAGAGCGCCCGGATCCGGGGATTCCCGCGCAAAACCGCCCGGAATTCCTCGCTTTCCCGCTCCATGTCGAACCAGTGCGCGAGGAGGAAGACCGGACGCTTCCCCGGCAGACCGAGCGCCTCGCGGATGAGGGAGACGTTCACCGGGAGATAGGTCCCGTCGCTGTTTTCCTTCGGTCCGAGGTCGCCCGAGAAGGCGTCGAGCAGCACGAAAACGGCATAGTCCCGCTCGACGATCTGCTCCCGCGGCTGACGGGTGATCCGGAGCCAGTCCCGGGGCGCGTACTGTTCGTGATTGCCGGGCACGATGAAAAACGGCTCCGGGAAAACCGGCTTCACCTTTTCCATGAATTCCGCAGTCCGGCTGACGGGCGGATCCCAGAGGAAGGAACCGCCCTCGTTGAATGCCCAGAAATCGAGGGAAACGTCGCCGAGGCAGAGGGTGAGGTCGTACGTCCGGGCAGCTTTTGCCTCCTCCACGCAGCGGATGAGATCCGCCATGCGTTCCCCGTTCGTCATCCGATACCAGTCCGCATGGCAGTTGTGAATATCGGAGACGATCATGACGCGGTGTTCGTTCATAAAAACAACTCCTCGCGGTCAGCGGCCGGGATCTGACCGGTTTTTCATGTATTTTCTCACATAGGGCCGCTCGATGAGCCGCTTCGCGCGGAAGAACAGGGTCGTCTTGTCCTTGATCGGCGGGACGATGAAGACCCGCATCCCGGCGCGTCGGCCGGCGGCGCAGTCCGTCAGCAGCTGATCGCCGAGCAGAAGCGACTCGCCCGGGGCCGCGCCCGCATCCTTCATCGCGCGCTGCAGTACGCCGAGCAGGGGCTTGCGGGCCTTCGCGTAGGCCGGACATCCAAGCGGCGCGGCAAATCTCCCGACCCGCGCGGCGGCGTTGTTCGAGACGAAGATCACCCGGATCCCCGCCTCCTCCGTCTCCCGGATCCAGGCGGTCACGTCCGCGGGCGGCTCGGGATCGTCGTAGGTTGCGAGCGTATTGTCGATATCCGAAAAGATGAACCGGATCCCGGCCTCCCGCAGCTTTTCGGGCGTCACGTCCCGGAACGTCGGGAGCATTTCGTCGGGGAGGAGCCAGTGCTCGAAGATCATGCGTCCTCCCGTCTGCGGATCGCGCGGATCCTGTCTGCCGTGGTCGGATGGTCGTATTCGAGCGCGACGAGCGCGGGATGCGGATTCAGGTCGCTGAAATTGTCCTTCGAAAGCTTTTTCAGGGCGGAGATCAGGTCCTCACCATAGCCCGCATCCGCCGCGTCGGCATCCGCCCGGTATTCGAACGCCCTCGCCATCGCCGCGCGCGGGACCATCAGAACAGCCGTCACGGGCCCGAGGATCACGGCCTGCATCGCGAGGAGGCCGAAAATCACGCTCACGCCGTCAAAGCCGTATTCGACGGACAGCGCGGGCGTCGCGGCGAACCAGACGATCAGCCCGGTGACCGCCGCCATGAGGAGGATGCTGTACGCCGTGCTTTTCAGGGTGTCGCGCCGGCGGTAATGGCCGAGCTCGTGCGCGAAGACCGCCGTGATCTCGCGGGGCGTATAGTGATTCACAAGATTGTCGTAGAGGACGATCTTCTTGAATTTCCCGAGCCCGGAGCAGAAGGCGTTGACCTTGGTCGTCCGGCGCGAGGCGTCCATGACGTAGATGTTTTCGAGCTCATACCCGGCAGCCCGGAAGAGCGCGGTCAGCCCGTCCCGCAGCTCGCTGTCCTCCAGCACGGTGAATTTGTTGTACAGCCGCTGGAACGTCGTCGCCAGCATCGAGAAGACGAGCACGAACGCC
>JAFYBI010000500.1 GCA_017540285.1 Clostridia bacterium
CAGGACGTAGTCTGGATCGTAGCGGTCGATGAAGTTGAAGTTCTGATAGATCGCGTTGGCCGTGCCCTTGTACCAATCCGCGCCGGACTTTGCCTGGTAGGGCGGGAGGACCATCACGCCGCTCTGCCCGCGGTCAAGGTCCCATGGCTGGCCGTTGCCGATATACTCGTTGAGCTGCAGGGGCTGGTACTGGGTCAGGACGCCGACCGTAAAGATGCCGGAGTTGACGCAGTTCGAAAGCGGGAAATCGATGATGCGGTATTTTCCGCCGAAGCGCACGGCGGGTTTCGCGGTCTTCTCGGTCAGCGTGTAAAGCCGGCTTCCCTGACCGCCTGCCAGGAGCATGGCGACACATTCCTGTTTTTTATACATAGTGACCTCCGTCAGAATTTAGATTTCATAAAGGCTCACAGCGCGGCGGCGTCCGTATTCTGCTGCTTGCGGAACACGCACCCGCCGAGCGGAGGAACGGTGATGTCGATGACGTTCTTCTTCGTGCCTTCCGCGTCGACGATGCTGCGGGTCCGGACGGCCTCCTCGTTGAGGATGTTCTTGCCGCCGAACTCGTAGGGATCGGTGGAGAAGATCTCCTCGTAGCGCCCCATCTTCGGAACGGTGAGCGCGAAGCCCTCCCGCTTCACCGGCGCGAAATTGAGCACGACGATGACCTCGCGGCCGCGCTTGTCCCGTCTTCGGTAGGCGAGGATGTTGAGCTCTGCGAGGTCCGCTTCGATCCACTCGAAGCCGTCCCAGCCGTCGTCGATCTCCCAGAGTGCGGGCGTGTCGAGGTAGAGGTGGTTGACGCCGTTCACGAAGCGCTGCATCTCGATATGGCGCGGATACTCGGTCATGAACCATTCGAGCTGGTTCTCGTAGTCCCATTCCCGGAACTGCGCGAACTCCGTCCCCATGAAGGTGAGCTTCTTGCCCGGCAGGGTCATCATGTAGAGCAGCAGCGTCCGCATGCAGGCGAACTTGTCGTCATACTCGCCGAAGCACTTGTCCACGAGGGACTTCTTCCCGTGCACCACCTCGTCGTGGGAGATGGGCAGGATGTAGTTCTCGCTGAAGGCGTACATCATCGGGAAGGTGAGCTTCGTGTGGATGTAGCGGCGGTAGACGGGATCGGTCGCGATGTAGTCGAACACGTCGTTCGCCCAGCCCATGTTCCACTTGAAGTTGAAGCCGAGACCACCCTCCCATACGGGCTTGGTGATCATCGGCCACGAGGTCGATTCCTCGGCGATCATGAGCGCGTCCGGGAACTCGCGGAAGACGGCGGTGTTGAGCTTGCGGAAGAACGCGATGGCCTCGAGGTTGTGGTTGTTCCCTTCGGTGTTCGGGATCCACTCGCCGGGCTCGCGGTCGTAGTCGAGATAGAGCATGGCGGCGACGGCGTCGATGCGCAGACCGTCCGCGTGGTATTCCCGGAGCCAGAACAGCGCGTTGGAGATCAGGAAGGACTGGATCTCCGGGCGTCCGACATCGAAATACCGGGTGCCCCATCCGCGGTTCTCCATGCGGTCCTGCCCCTGATACTCATAGAGGGGCTGTCCGTCGAATTCGTAGAGGCCGTGGGCATCCTTCGGGAAGTGCGCCGGGACCCAGTCGAGGATCACGCCGATCCCGTATTCGTGGAGCTTCTCGATGAAGTACCGGAAGTCCTCCGGATCGCCGTAGCGCGACGTCGGGGCGAAGTAGCCGCAGACCTGATACCCCCACGAACCGTCGTAGGGATGCTCCATCACCGGCAAGAGCTCGATGTGGGTGTACCCCATGTTGCTGACGTACGGGGCAAGCCTGTCCGCGATCTCGCGGTAGTTCAGATAATGCTCCCCGTCGGCGGTGCAGGCCCCGTCCTTCGTGCGCCACGAACCGAGATGGACCTCGTAAATGTTCATCGGCGCGGAATAGAAGTGCGTGACCTTTGGCTTGAAGCCGCGCTGCTTCGGGCAGACCGTCGCGGATCGCTTCGCGAGCCATTTCGCGTCCTTCCAGACGTGACCGGAGATGGTGCGCACGATCGACGCGGTCTTTTTGAGCGTTTCGGACTGGAACGCGTACGGGTCGGCCTTCATGCGGACCTCGCCGTCCGCTCCGGTGATTGCGAATTTATAGAACTTTCCCTCGAGCGATTCCGGGCTCTCGACGATCAGCTCCCAGATCCCCTGTTCGCTGATGCGCTCGAAATCCCGGCCTTCGTCCCAGCCGGTGAAGTCGGAGACGAGCGCCACCCGGCGGGCATTCGGCGCCCAGGTGCGGAAGGTGTAGACATAGCTTCCGTCCTTTTCTTCGCCGTGGCACCCGAGGTAGTCGTATGTCGTGTAATTGGTTCCCTGATGGAAAAGATATGCCGGAAGATCGTTCTCCCGCACCGTCTCAGGGATTCTGGTTTCATTCATGGGCGTTTACCATCCTTTCCCTGAGTTCATTATACAGGATCGAAGAAGATTTTGCAAGGGTTTTTGCCGTATTCACGAAATTTATTTTTTGAAAAGTCCGCATTTTTAGCAACTTCCACAAGAAGCATGTCGGTTCTGCATACAAAATGACGATTCGCGGCATATGGAAAAACCGCCCGGAAGACCTCGAAAGGCGCCGGGCGGCCAGGAAATATCATCGGAAAGCCGGGGGACTCCGTCACATCAGCGGCGGGTCAAAGCCGGGGACGCCGTCGGCCGATTCGACGGTAAAGCGGTACGGCCAGTCCTTCGCCTCCCCGGCGTAGTCGATCCCGATGCGCGGGCGGCAGAGGATCCGGCGCGGGACATAGCCGTCGTCGCGGAAGAAGAATCCCTCCCCGGTGAGATCGGCGGCGTCGTCGGCTCTCGTGATCCCGAGCGCGCAGCACAGCCTCCCCGGACCGCCAAGGAGCTTTGCCCACGCGGCGCGGTCATCCTCAGCCGGTCTCCCGGGCACGGTCTTCTTCCGGCTCGTGCGGCAGAGGCTGTCCCACACGGCGCCGAATCCTTCGACGGGGACCGCCGCGCGGAGGAGGACCGCTTCGGGATTGCCGGTCTCCGCCGCCGTGACGTTCATGCAGGAATAGAGACCGTAGATGAGATAAACGTAGGCATAACCGCCCTCGCGGTACATCGTCTCCGTCCGCGCGGTCCGACGTCCGCCGAACGCATGGGACGCCCGGTCGCCGACGCCGGTGTAGGCCTCGGTTTCCGTTACGACCGCCGCGACGATCCCCCGCTCCGTCCGCTTCACGAGGGTCTTGCCGAGGAGTGCGCGGGCCAGCGTCAGGGCGTCCTGCCGGAAGAAATCCCGTCCGAGCTTCTCAGTCAAAGCAGAGCGGCTCCGTCGGCGTCGAGCGGCGCGGGGTATTCATCATCGGCGCGACGGTCTCGCGCCACTTCCTGTAGTGTTCGGTCTCCTTGTGCGCGGCGGCGGCCGCTTCATCCCGATACACCTCATACAGAACGAACTGGGTGGGATCGCGGCGGTCGCGCAGAACGTCAAAGCGGACGTTGCCGGGTTCCTTTCTGGAATTTTCGTGGTTATAGGCGGTGATTTCGGCAAAGGCATCGGCGTATTCCGGGATCACATCGACAAAGACAAGCGTAGCAAGCATGGCGCGCCTCCTCATTCCGCCGCGAGGATGCGGAAGAACTCCACTTCCTCGCCGCCGGGACCGTAGACGAACGCGCAGTTCAGCGTGAGCTTCACCGGCTTCGAATCGAGCGGCACCACCCGCGGTTCGCTCTTCGGCTTCGCGCCGGCTTCAACGGCTTTCGCGTACGCCGCGTCGACGTCGTCCACCTTCAGGGCGAAGTGGATGTATTTCGGATCGACGGTTTCGTTTTCGTTCCCGCCCGCGAAGAGCTCGAGGATGCCGCCGTCGCCGAAGTCGAGCATCGCGATCCGGCCGTATCCCTCACCCCAGGAGGTATAGAACTTCATGCCGAGCTTCTCATAGAACGCGATCGACGCGTCGAGATCGGGAGCTCTCAGCGCAACGTGATGGAACCCCATGCCTTGGATGATTTCGTTTGCCATAACAGTCTCCTTTCCGGGTTGACCGGTTTAGTTTTCAAAAATCGTGCCTTTTTTCACGCGCTCGATGACTTCGATGACCTTCGCGGCCTGATCGAGCGTGACGGGGAACGGGATGTTCCGGCGGATGGCGTCGTAAAGCGCGTCCCAGATCCGCGCGGTCCCGTCGCCCTGGATCGGGATGTCCTCCTCGATCCACGGGAGCGTTTCCGGATTGCCGAAGCCTTTTCCCGCGCCGGGCGTTTCGGGATCGGCGATGACGGGCAAAAGCTCGACTGCCGGGTCAAGATAGCGGAGGCGGAACTTTCCGCCGTCCGAGACCATCGAGCCCTTCGAACCGTAGACGAGGTATTCCGGGGTCGGCAGTGCGGCGCCGCCGGAGATCTCCATGTCGACGATGCGGCCGTTGATCCCGGTCATGACGATCTTGATGTGGTCCTCGCAGTCGCCCGCCGCGGCTACGTGCTTGATGTTGGAGTAAAGGTCGACGTAGTCCCCGCCGCAGAACCGGAGGGAGTGGTCGACGATGTGCGGGCCCCAGTTGAGAAGCTGACCGCCGCCAAATTCGGACAGGGTCTGCCAGTCGCTGCGACGCTGATAGCCGTTGCGGGTCAGCTTGATCTCATAGACGTCGCCGAGCTTGCCGGAGGCGATGATCTCGTTCGCGAGCTCGAAGCCGTTCTCGAAGCGGCGGTTATGACGGACATAGAGATGCGGTCCGGCGGGCTGGGAACCGAGACGGATCAGCTCTTCGACTTCGCACAGACGCATGGAAAACGGCTTCTCGACAAGGACGTCCTTCCCGGCGAGGAGCGCGGCTTTCGCGTGCGCAAAATGATCGCAGGAGCGGGTGGCGATGGTGACGAGCTCGACGTCGGGATCGGCGAGCATGTCTTCATAGCGCGTGTAGGGCTTCGCGCCGAATTCCTCGACGAAGGGGACGGTGCGTTCTTCGATGATATCGCAGACGGCGGCAAAACGGAATTTGTCCTGCCGGCTGCGCAGCTCGCCGCGGTGCATGCCGTTGCCGGCGCGTCCGAGCCCGACGAGTCCGACGCGGATGGGATTGGTCGTCATGGGGGTCTCCTTTCCCTTTGTTCAGGCTGCGGCGGGATCGTTTCCCGCCCTTTTCCGCCCCGATTATATCATATTTTCCCGGCCTTGTAAACAGGAGAGCGGAAAATCCGCGGGCTTTTTTCGGCGGGCGGGCTCCACGAATTCATGCGGCGTTCACAGATAGGTCTTGAAATCCCCGCTTTCATGGGGTATAATGTAACATAGAAAAATTTGGGATTTCACCGTCCCTTGTTTCTCGTATCTTCATTCAATTCACGGAAAGAGGAGAACCTATGACCACCAACAAGAGCATCCTCCGCTGGATCGACGAAAACGTCGCCCTCTGCCAGCCCGACAAAATCGTCTGGATCGACGGCACCGACGAACAGCGCGACGCGCTCCGCGCCGAAGCCTGCAAGACCGGCGAAATGATCAAACTGAACGAGGAGAAATGCCCCGGCTGCTACCTCCACCGCACCGCCGTCAACGACGTCGCGCGCGTCGAGGGCCGCACCTTCATCTGCACCCGCAAAAAGGAAGACGCCGGCAATATCAACAACTGGATCGACCCCGTGGAATGCTATGAGACCCTGAAGAAACTCTACCGCGGCTCCATGAAGGGCAGAACGATGTATATCATCCCCTATTCCATGGGCATCGTCGGTTCCGCCTTCGCGAAATACGGCCTCGAGATCACCGATTCCATCTACGTCGTTCTCAATATGCTCATCATGACCCGCGTCGGCAACGATGTTCTCGACGCCATCGGCGACAGCGAGGACTGGATCCGCGGTCTGCACTCCAAGGCGCAGCTTGACGAGAAGAACCGCTATATCTGCCAGTTCCCCGAGGACAACACGATCTGGTCCGTCAACTCCGGTTACGGCGGAAACGTCCTGCTCGGCAAGAAGTGCTTCGCGCTCCGCATCGCCTCCTGGCTCGGCCGCAAGGAAGGCTGGATGGCGGAACACATGCTCATTCTGGGCGTCGAATACCCGAACGGCGAGATTAAGTACGTGACCGCCGCGTTCCCGTCCGCCTGCGGCAAGACCAACCTCGCCATGATGATCCCGCCGAAGTTCTTCCGCGACAAGGGCTACAAGGTCTGGACCGTCGGCGACGACATCGCATGGCTCCGCATCGGCGAGGACGGCCGTCTCTACGCGATGAACCCGGAGAACGGCTTCTTCGGCGTCGCGCCCGGCACCAACAACAAGTCCAATCCGAACGCGCTCGCCACCTGTCAGGAAGGCGCGATCTTCACGAACGTCTGCCACAACCTCGACGACAATACCGTCTGGTGGGAAGGCCTCGACAACAACCCGCCGCACAATGCCGAGAACTGGCGCGGCGAGATCTGGGACTACACGAAGTACGACAAGGCCGACAAGATCGGGACCTCCGGCGCGCATCCGAACTCTCGCTTCACCGCGAAGGCCACGAACTGCCCGTGCCTGTCCTCCGAGTTCAACAATCCGAAGGGCGTTCCGGTCTCCGCGATCATCTTCGGCGGACGCCGCGCAAGGACCGCACCGCTGGTTTACCAGTCCACGTCCTGGCAGAACGGCACCTTCGTCGGCTCCATCATGGCCTCCGAAACCACCGCTGCCGCTGCCGGCGCCGTGGGCGTTGTCCGCCGCGATCCCATGGCCATGCGTCCGTTCGTCGGCTACAACATGGGCGAC
>JAFYBI010000501.1 GCA_017540285.1 Clostridia bacterium
AGTACGAGAGGACCAGGATGGACGCACCAAGGGTGAATCGGTTGTTGCGCCAGCAGCATTGCCGGGTAGCCAAGTGCGGATGGGATAAACGCTGAAAGCATCTAAGCGTGAAGCCCACCTCAAGATAAGATATCCCACAGCGAAAGCTGATAAGGTCACTTGGAGACTACGAGTTAGATAGGTCGGAGGTGGAAGCGCAGCAATGCGTTGAGCTGACCGATACTAATAGACCGAAAGCTTGAACTACAAGGTTCTCGAAGAAGAATTGCTGTCGTCTCTTATTTGGTTTTCCATGGGCAAGCCGCCCGTGGGCTTGAAAGTTGGTGTGATTCACGCAGAGGGTCCACCTGTTCCCATTCCGAACACAGAAGTTAAGCTCTGTCGTGCCGACGATACTTGGCTGGCGACGGCCCGGTAAAATAGGTATGCGCCAACACCACAAAAGGCATCTCTTCCCGAGGTGCCTTTTGCTTTTGCCGTCGCCATGCGAACGGGTCAATCGTTGTCCATCCTCACGCAGTTTTCCGCGAGCCGCGCGTATTTCCAGCAGAAATCGCTGTGATCGTTGACGATCCCGCAGGCTTCGAGGTGCGCGTAAACCGTGATCGATCCGAGGTATCGGAATCCCCGTTTCTTCAGATCGCGGCTGATTTCGTCGGACAGCCTGCTCGTCGCATGGTTCTGCCGATCCGTGTACAGAATCGATTTCCCGCCGGAGAATCCCCACAAATACGCGTCAAAGGATCCGAATTCTTTCCTGACGTCGAGAAAACAGCGCGCGTTTCGGATGATGGCGTCGATCTTGCGCGGGGATCGGATCATGCCCGGATACGCGAGGATCTCTTCGACCTTCCCGTCGTCGTAAAGGGCGACCTTCTCATAGTCGAAACCGTCGAAGCACGCGCGGAATATTTCGCGCTTTTTCAGCATCATGAGCCAGTTCAGCCCGCACTGCAGGACCTCCAGCGAGATGTATTCAAAGTGCTTGTGATCGGAGTGGAGCGCCTCTCCCCATTCCTCGTCGTGATACTTCCTGAGAAGACTGCCGTCTTCGCACCAGGGGCATCGTCGTATTTGCTCCATGATCGTCCTCCTTGCCGCCCGACCCGGACACCTTTCCGAACCGTGCCCGGGCTTTTTTGCTTTCGGATGGGATTATCCCGTCCGGCCGATTGCCTGTGAGACGCGGTTATAATCGTTCGTGAGGATCGTGTCGACGCCCATCGCGAGGTATTTTGCCGCCTCGACGCGGTCGTCCGAATAGAAGAGATTCACCCGGATGCCGTTTTCGTGCGCCTTGTCGATCTGCTGCTTAACAAAGTCCGGCGGGTTGTGGCGGAAATGCGGGCTGAAGAGCTGGATCTTCGAGCAGCCGCACGCCAGCGCCTTTTCGACCAGATCCCCGTGCACGTCCCCGTCCGCGCCGGCGCATCGGGCGATGTCCGGGGCGAAGTCCCGCAGCTGACAGAGAAGCGCCGGATTCCCGCTCATGAAGTAGCAGTGCTTTTCCGCGCCGAACTGCCGGATCAGGCCGATCATCTTCCGAAGATATGCCTCCGGCAGCGGATTCACGTCGTCGCGCGACTTGACGTGCACGTTCATCACGACCTGGCACGCGAACTGTTCGAGGATCTCCCGGAGCGTGAGGATCTTCATCCCCTCGAACGCCGGCGCGGTCTTGACCCCGAAGTCCAGCTTTCCGAGCGACTCCAGGGTGTGGTCCCAGACAAATCCGGTCCCGGTCGAGACGCGGTCGAGGTTCGCGTCGTGCAGCGAGACGATCTCATGGTCCGCCGTCTCCCAGAGGTCGAATTCGATCTCCTCCGCGCCCATCGCGACCGCCGCCCCGAACGCCGGCAGGGAATTCTCCGGCGCGATCGTGCTGAAGCCGCGGTGCGCGCAGATCCGGGGGTACGGCATCCGGCTGTCGTCCGGCACCATCGCCGGTCCTGACGGGCGGTACTGCCGCGGATTGCGCCCGTATTCCGTGTATTCCCAGTGCGCGGCGGGTGCGCGTCCGAAGCCTGCCGCTTTACAGTATTTCGCGTGCGGGTCGATCTCCGCGGTCACGACGCCGACCTCGCCGCCGAGGGCTTTCAGGACGTCGCCGGAGGGGGAAACGATCATCGACGCGCCGCAGACGTCGGATGGCGTGCCGGGCTCGTCCGCCATGCTGACCGAGCAGCGGAGGACCGTCGCGTTTGTGTTGTAGGCGAGGTGGCGGCACATGATCTCCGACGCCGCGTGCCGGTCGCTGCGCTGCAGGGAACAGCCGACGATGATGTCCGGACGGGCGCGCGCGATCATCGGAAAGGCCTCGTAGAAATAGAAATCGTAGCAGGTGAGGAACGCGTACCGGACGCCGCCGTATGGGAGGATGACGGGCGGCTCGCAGGTCTCCGTCACGGATGGGTCGAGGCCGAGGGTGTCGCGCTCGAGCGGGGGCAGGTGCCGCTTCGCGTATTTGCCGACGAGAGCGCCCGCGGGATCGAGCATCCACGTGGTGTTGCGGCCCAGGGGCGAATCCGCGAAATCGAGGGTGTTGCAGAAGACGACCGCGCCGCAGCGAACGGCCGCTTCCCGGCATTCCTCAAACAGGACGGGGGCGTTCTTTTCGTGCTCCGCGATCACCGTTTCGCGGTCGGGCGCTGCCCATAGGACGTCGCTGTACTCCGGCAAAACGATGCAGTCGGCATCGCGGATCGTCCGGAGCATTTCGATCTCCCGGCGTAAGCATGCGTCGCCCCGTTCGCGGGTTTTCGCGTACGGCGGCTGGATCAGACAGATTTTCATGATGCACTCCTGTTGCGTGACAAAGTTGAGAAAACGGAGAGGCTCAGCCGAGGCGCAGGATCACCGTCGAGGCGCCGCCGACGAGGGATGCGAAGGTTTTGCCGTCGCCCGGCTTTCCGACGAGCGAGCCGTAATGCGTGGGGATGACGGCCGCGGGCTTCATGCGGCGGATGAGCGAGGCGGCTTCGGCGGGCGTCATCGTGTAGGTCCCGCCGATCGGGATGAACGCGAGATCGCAGCCGACCGCCGCGGCCTCGTCCGTTTCGTCGGTGTCGCCGGCCACGTAAACGCGGATGCCGCCCACGTCGACGACGTAGCCGACCCAGTCGTTCGCCCGCGGATGGAAGCGCTTGGCGGGATTGTAGGCCGGGACCGTTTGGAATGCGATCCCGCCCGCAGTACCCGATCCGTCCGGCAGGGCGGTGACGAGGGGCAGGCCCGCCTCCTTTGCCTTGTCCGCCATCGACGCGGGCACGACGAGGACGGTGTCGGCCTTGCAGATCTTCGCGATGGCGGCGGGGGAAAAGTGGTCGCCGTGCGGATGGGTGACGAAGATCACGTCCGCGTCCTGCGGATGACCGCCGATCTCGATCGGGTCGAAGTACAGCACTTTGCCGCCGTCCTCGATGCGGATGCTGCTCTGCGTGTTGACCGTGATCCGGTCCGCGAGGGAAAGAATGTCTCGGAGATCCTTCATTGGCTGCTCCTTTCGTCAGTCCCACGCCTCGCCGGAGGGCGGGACAAGTTCCGTTTCGTATCCGACGGGCTCGCCCATCACGGGGTACCCGGTCTCGTCAAAGGACACGCGCTGGAGGTTGAAATACCGCGGCGCGTAGGTGACGGTCTCGTTGTGCGCCTTCATGCCGTGGTACGCGCACCAGAGCTCCCGACCGTCCGGGGAGCGGAAGAACGAGGCGTGGCCGGGGCCGTAAACGCCGTTCGCCATCTTGAAGAGCGGCTTGTCGTGCTTGAACCAGTTCGCGGGATCGCACATCTTCGCGGGATCGCCGCGGTCGCCGCCCGTGTATTCGAGGACGCCGAAGCAGTAAGCGTCCGACCAGCAGCCGTTCCCGGAGTAGACGATGAAGAGCCGCTCGCCGGACTCGACGAAGAACGCGCCTTCGTTGATCGTGCTCTCGCCGTCGTAGGGCGGGACCGTTTCCCAGTCATAAAAGGCGCGGGCGATCATGGCGCGGCGTGCCCCGAACGTCCACGGGTTGACGAGCTCGCAGATGTCCAGCACCTGACCGCACTCGACGCGCGAGCAGCACAGATACTGCTGTCCGTTCTCCGCCGTGTATACGGTGGGATCGATGGAGAAGACGTCCGGGGAGGGCTTGCCCTTGAAGCGCCATTCGCCGAACGGATCGTCCCCGCAGGCCTCCATGATGAAGAGACGCTTTTCGCCGGGGGCCTCCTGCATTCGGCCGGAGGTGTAGATGTACCATTTCCCGTTCGATCCGCGGTGCATCTCGGGAGCCCAGATGTCGCCCCAGATGCCGTCGCGCGGGCCGTCGGCACGATAGATCACGCGGGAATCGCCGTTCGTGCAGATCTCGGCGGCATGGCGGCTGCGGAAGAGCTCGAGGACCCGGCCGCGGGTGAAGAGGGAATAGTAGTACCCGGTGACGGGATCGTAGGTCATGAAGGGATCGGGCGCGTCGAAGGGGGAGACGGGATTTCGGAAGGTTTTCATGCGGAAAATCCTCGCGCTATATGAGATCACCGCGTCGGGGCGGCTTTTCTCCATTATAGCAGAAAAACGTGCGGGTGTCAATCGATGCGCGGCTGCGTGCGCGATTTCGCCGATTTTGCCGGGATTTCTTCCCATCCGCATTGACATTGCCGCCGCGACGATTTATAATAGCGGTGAAAGCACCCGCTCAGGCGGGATGGGAGGAGGCGCTGACCTTTGAGAAAATCTGACGCTGCGGCCGGGAAGCGGTCATTTGCCCGGCTTTTGCTCCTTTTGGCGGTTCTGCTCGTCTTTTCTGCCTGCGAAGCGAAGCCCGGCGAGAACGCGGAAGCGGTCGGGGAGACGGAGAGCGGGGCGGACGCCGGGATCCCCGCGGATTTCGTCTGCACCGTCGTGCGCGGGGACGAATCGAGTCAGGCGGTGACGGAGGCGGCCGTCGCGCTGCGGAGGATCCTCACGGATGCGGGTCTTTTGGTCGACATCCGGACGGACTGGGTGAAGCGCGGCGAAGAGATCCGGCCCTTCCCGAACGAGATCCTCATCGGCCCGACCAACCGCCCGGAATCGGAAGCGCTGTACGGGAGATTCCGGGAGGCGGCGGAGCCGATGGACTACCTCATCACCGTCGGAGAGCAGAACTGCATCGCGGCGACGGACGAATCGATTCTCGAGGCCGCCGAGGCGTTCGCGGAGGAATACATCCGGCAGCTCGCCGGGACATCCAAGGAGGCCAGCATGGAACTGGAAAAGAAACACGTATTCCCCGCGGCGGGAATGACGCTTTACGGCGCGAAGATCGGCGACTGGTCGATCGTCTGCCCGCCGGACTGCCCGGACGAGGAGCGCGCGGATCTCGAGCGGATCGCGGACCTCTTCTACCGGCTGACGGGCGAGCGGATGAAGGAGAAGGCGGCGCATGCCGTCCTTGTCGGGAGCGCCTCTCCCCTTACACCCCGGGAATACGATCTCGGCTATCTCGTGAAGTATGACGGGCGGGATCTTCACATCGGCGGCGGGAATCCGTGGGCCGATCTGCGCGCGCTGTATCAGGGCCTGCTCTACGGCGCGCTCGGGACGGACGGTGAACTCACGATCCCCGAGGATCTGCCCGCGGACCTGACGCTCGCGGAAGGGGAATTCCCCGATCTGGCGAAGCACCGCGCGTTCTCGATCTCCGGCTGGTGCACGTCGGGCGACGCGTACGACACGGAAGCGCTCGTGCGGCAGACGGCGGAGGCGGGCTTCACCAAGATCAGCGTCGCCGGAATCCGCGACAAGACGCTCTGCCGCAACCTCATGCGGTGGTGCGCGATCTGGGACCTTGAAATGCTCTGGACGGGCGTCTCGTGGGACGGCTTCGGCGAGGAGGTGTGGCGCGGCCTCGGGGACGCCGTGAACGCGCCGCACGTCTGGGGCCTCTACCTCTGCGACGAGCCGAATTCCTCGATCTTCGGCGGGCTTGCCTCCGCGGTGGAAAAGATGCGCGCCGTCACCGATCAGGTGCCGTTCATCAACCTCTTCCCGATGTACGCGAACGAGCAGCAGCTCGGCAACCCGACCTACCGCGGGCATGTGCGGGAGTTCTTCGACACGGTGAACCCGCCGTGGGCATCGGTCGACATCTATCCCTGCAACACCCGCGGCCTCTGGGACGGCTACATGGAAAACATCGAGGTCGTTGCGGGCGAATGCCGCGAAAGAGGGATCCCGTTCTCCGTCTACCTCCAGAGCGTGTCGTTTGCCGCGAGCAAGCGGACGCCCTCGGAGAAGGACCTCGAATGGCAGACCTGGTGCATCCGGTCCTTCGGCGCGGCGGAGGCGATCTACTTCACCTACATGACGCCGTACAGCAGCGCGGAGGACTTCAAGCCCGCCCTGATCGACCACGAGCTGCAGCCGACGGAACGCTGGTACGCCGCCCGGAAGATCAACGCGGAGTTCGCCGCGCTCGACGAAGCCTTCGCGCGCTATCCCGAAAACCTCGGCGCGTTCACCGTGAACGATTCCCGCGCGCCGTACATGAAATTCTCCGGGCAGCTCGATTTCTCGGCGGTCCTGCCTGCGGTCGAAACGGAGAACCGCGTTCTCTTCGGCTGCTTCACGGACGGCGCGGGCGGATACGCCTTCACCGCGGTCAACTGCGAAGATCTGCAGAAGGACAAAGGCGCGGACGTGCGCGTCAGGGTCGGCGGGGACGTCGTGCTCTGGCAGAACGGCGCGGCGACGAGGCTCGCCCCCGACGCGGAAGGGTTCGTCTCCTTCTCGATGGAGAACGGAGAGGGCGTCTTCTGCGAGATCGTGAAATGACCGTCCGACAAACAATCCAGAACAGATAAGGAGACAAGCCATGTTTGCATCCGCGTGGATCACCCACCCCGAGGCCGCCTATTCCGAAAACCGGATCTGGCTCTTCAAAAAGACCTTCTCCCTCGCCGAAAAGCCGGCGCACGCGCCCCTGAACATCGGCGCCGAGGCCTGCTACAAGCTCTTCGTCAACGGACGCCGCGCCGCCTTCGGTCCCTGCCGTCCGTCCGCGGAGGAAAAGTATTACGATTCGCTCGATCTCGCGCCGTATCTCCGGGCCGGGGACAACGAGCTCTTCTGCGAGGTCCTCGCGCTCGCGGACAACAGCGACATGACCAAGCCGTGCTTCGTCTACGGCGTGCAGCGCACCGGGAACATGCTCCTCGCCGCCGAGCTCGACTGCGGGGAGACGGTCATCCGCACCGACGAAAGCTGGCTCGCCGCGCCGTCCCCGACAGCAGACTTCGAGACCCACACCCGGGACGCCGCGGGGGCGATGTTCGAGGAACACGCGCACGGCGGAGAACCTGTCTGGCGTGCCGCGAAGGTCGCCGCGCGGGTCGATTCCCTCCGTGAAAAGCCCTATCCGTGGGGCATCGTCAACCCGATGTTCGTGATCCCGCGGCCGATCCCGATGCTCTATCAGAAGGAGGTCCCGTTTGCCGACGCCGGCGACGGATACCATATCGCCGACGAGCTGACCTTCGGCTTCCCGCGCTTCTCCTTCGAGGGACACGGGCGCGTGAAGGTCACGTACGCGGAATCCTTCGGCAGCGGTCACGAAAAGGGGGACCGCCTCGACCGCTCGCTTCCGTTCCGCGGCGTCTGGGATGAGATCGACGTCGACGGCGCGCTGACGTGGGAGCCGTTCTGGCCCCGGTGCGCGCGGATCCTGCGGATCGAGGGCGAAGGGGTCCGGCTCGTCTCGTTCGCCTTCACGGAGATCGGCTATCCGCTGACGGTCCCCGGGGACTGCGATTTCGGCAGCGAGGCGGACAACGCGCTCTGGAAGATCTCCGTCGCGACGCTCATGCGGTGCATGCAGGAGAGCTACGAGGACTGCCCGTATTACGAACAGCTGCAGTACGCGATGGATACGTCCCTCCAGATGATCTTCAACTACCAGCTCACGGACGACGATCTGCTCGCGCGCAAGGCGATCCGGGACTTCCGCCTCAGCCAGCGCGCCGACGGGCTCCTTTCCAGCCGCTATCCGACGGTCGAGGCGCAGTTCATCCCGTCGTTTTCCTTCTATTACATCTTCATGGTCGCGGAGCACTGGAAGCGGTTCGGGGATCTCTCCCTCGTGCGCGGGAATCTCCGCGCGATCGACGGCGTGCTCGAATGGTTCGGCGGCTGCGTCGACGAGACCGGGCTGATCCGCCGCTCGATGTACTGGGACTTCATCGACTGGGCGGCGACGTGGCAGGCCGGGGTCCCGACGGTCGGGGACGACTGCCATATGGCGACGGCTTCGGCGATGTACGTCTATTTCCTGCGCGCGGCGGCGGCGCTTTCGGACCTCTGCGGACGGACCTCGACCGGGGACGAATACCGCGCGCGCGCCGACCGATGCGCCGAAGCGATCGAGCGGCTCTGTTGGGACGAGGAGCGCGGCCTCTACGCCGACGAGACGAAGCACGTCTATTTCAGCCAGCACATGCAGGTCTGGTGCACGCTCGCCGGGATCGCCGACGGAAGCCGTGCCCGCCGGATCATGGAAAACGCCGCGGCGCTTGAGACGAAGTGCACGTTCGCTTACGCCTACTTCTGGTTCCGCGCGCTCGAGCAGGTCGGGCTGTATGACGAATGCGAGCCGATGATCGACCGCCTGCGCGCGCTGCCTTCGCTCCACTGCACCACGATCCCCGAGACCCCGGACGCGCCGCGCAGCGACTGCCACGCATGGGGCGCCATCGCGATCTACGAGTTCGCGGCGGTGGTCCTCGGCGTGCGGACGGTCTCGGCGGCGGAGAAAAAGCTCCGCATCGCGCCGCGCATCGACGGCCGGGATCACGCGCACGGCACCGTTTATACGGGCTGCGGACCGGTGAAGGTCGCGTGGACGTACTCGGACGGCCTCTTCACCCTGCGCGTCCGTTCGGCCTCCGGGGCGGAGAAGGAAATCGTCCTCCCCGACGGACAGACTGTCGTCACCCGCTACGCCGACGTTTCCCTCGCCGCGCGGCTCTGACGGGAATGAGAAAGGAGTTTTCCATGTCGCTTTACGATCTTCACACCTCGCTGGCGGACGCCGATCTCGCGGCGCGTCTGCCGTATTCCTTCGATCCCGCGATGCCGCTCGCGCCTCAGAAAGCCCGCGCGGACCGCGTCTTCCGCTCCCTCCTCGGCTTTGACCGGATGCCGGAGCCCGCATGCGCGCCGGACGTCGCGGTCGAATTCACCTCCGAAGAGGATCCCCGCTTCACGGAAGTCCGCTTCACGTTCGAGAGCGAACCCGGCTTCCGCGTCCCGGCGCATCTGCTGATCCCGAAGGCGCCCTCCGCGCTTGCGGCGAACGGCAGACTCCCGGTGATGATCTGCCTGCAAGGCCATTCGACCGGGATGCACATCTCCATCGGCCGCGCGAAATTCCCCGGGGACGCCGAAACCATCGCCGGGGGCCGGGACTTCGCCCTCCAGGCCGTCGCGCGCGGGTACATTGCGGTCGCGATGGAGCAGCGGGGGCTCGGCGAACTGAAGCACGGCGGCGGATGCCTTCTCCCGGCGTCGCAGGCGCTTCTGCTCGGACGCACCCTCCTCGGCGAGCGCATCTACGACATCGGCCGCCTGATCGACGCGATCGAGGGCGGTCTGTGCGATGCCGCCGATCCTCAGCGGGTATATCTCATGGGCAACTCCGGCGGCGGGACCGCGACCTGGCACGCGGCGGCGATCGAGCACCGGCTGGCGGGCGTCATGCCGTCCTGCGCGTTCAACCTCTACCGCAAGTCGATCTTCGCGATGGACCACTGCATCTGCAACCACATCCCGCACATCCTCGAATACATGGAAATGCCCGACCTCGCGATGCTGACGGCTCCCACTCCGGTCGTGATCGTGTGCGGACGGGAGGACGGGATCTTCCCGCTCGACGGCGTCCTCGAAGGCTTCGAGACGGTGAAGGCCGTGTATCGGGCCGCGGGCGTGCCGGATCGGTGCCGTCTGGTGATCGGGGAAGGCGGCCACCGCTTCTATCCCGAGGACGGCTGGCCCGTCTTTGAAGAACTGACCGCAAAGGCGTGAGCGAGGGCGGTGCGATGAGAGAAAACAGACTCTGGTATCGGGCTCCCGCCGCCGACTGGAACGAAGCGCTCCCGCTCGGGAACGGACGGCTAGGCGCGATGGTGTACGGGGGAATCGGCGAAGAACGCCTGCAGCTGAACGAGGAGAGCGTATGGTCCGGGTGGGAATGGCCGGAATCCGACAGCCCGAAGACCCGGGAACACCTCGATGAAATGCGGCGGCTGCTCTTCGAAGGACGCTATACCGAGGCCCAGCGGCTCTGCAACCGGTACATGGTCTGCCGCGGGGAGGGGCATCACAACGTCCGCGGGGCTTACGGATCCTATCAGACCGCGGGCGAGCTGACAATCACGTTTCCGACGCCGGGCGACGCGGTCCCGGACGGCTACTGCCGCGAACTGCTCCTCGACGAAGGACGGGCGGTGATCTCATGGCCGGGCGTCGAGCGGGAAGTGTTCGTCTCCCCCCGCTTCAACACGATCGCCGCACGGTTTCGCGGAGCGGTCGGGGGAGCCTCGGTCCGGTACGAGCGGGACAACGCGGCGATTTTGCACGACGACGGCGAGATCACGGCGGTCGGGTATCTGCCGCTTGCCTTTGCCGTGCTCGTGCGGTATGAGATCCGCGGGGACGAGCTCACCGTCTGGGCGACCGTCGCCACGGCCTATCACAGCGGCCGGGATCCGCGCGAGGTCTGCCGGGGGACGCTGGATCGCGCGATGGCGGCGGGCGTCGATGCGCTTCGGGACGATGCGCGGGCGTATTTCGGGGATCTGCTCGGCCGCGCGGAGATCACCCTGCCCGGATCGGGCGACAGGGCGGACGTCCCGACCGACGAACGGCTCCGCCGTCCCGCAGACGATCCGGGGCTCGCCGAGCTCTACTTCAATTTCGGGCGGTATCTGCTCGCGGCGTCGTCGGGCGGCGTCCTTCCGGCGAACCTGCAGGGGATCTGGTGCCGGGACTACGAGGCCCCGTGGAGCGCGGACTACCACATCAACATCAACATCCAGATGAACTACTGGTTCGCCGAGACCGCGGACATGCCCGAGCTCGTGCGGCCGTTCTTCGACTTCATCAAGATGATCGCGAAGGCCGGCGAGCGGACCGCCCGGATCGCCTACGGATGCCCCGGCTGGGTCGCGCACGTCGTCTCGAATCCGTGGGGCTATACCTCGCTCGGATGCAATCCGCAGTACGGGGCGTTCGCCGCGGCGGGAGCGTGGTGCCTCCGGCATGTCAGGGAGCGCTGGCTGTACGGCGGGGACGACGCGATCCTCACGGAATTCTACCCGGTGATCCGCGGGGCGAGCGAATTCTTCGCGGCGTATCTCGTCCGGGATCCGCGCACGGGATACCTCGTCACCGCGCCGGCCTCTTCGCCGGAGAACAGCTTCGTCAGCCCGGAGGACGGCGCGCGGGTGAACGTCTGCGCAGGTCCGACGATGGACACGAGCATCGTGCGCGAGCTCTTCCGCTTCAACATCGACGCGGCGCGCGCGCTCGGGATCGACGGGGCATTCGCCGACCGGCTGGAGGGCCTCGAAGCGGAGCTCACGCCGCTCCGGATCGGGAAGAACGGCACGATCCTGGAGTGGTCCGAGGACTTCGAAGAGGTCGAGCCGGGCCACCGCCACATGTCCCATCTCTACGGCCTCTATCCGGCGGCGGAGATCACCCGCTCGACCCCGGAGACCTTCGAGGCTGCCCGGAAGACGATCGAGCGCAGGCTCGCGCACGGCGGCGGACACACCGGATGGAGCCGGGCATGGATCATCAACTTCTTCGCGCGGCTCGGAGACGGCGAGGCGGCCCACGAGAATCTCCTCGCGCTCTTCGAAAAGAGCACGCTTCCGAACCTGTTCGACAACCATCCGCCGTTCCAGATCGACGGGAACTTCGGCGGCACGGCGGGCATCGCGGAAATGCTGATCCAGAGCCACGACGGCGCGATCGACGTGCTGCCCGCGCTGCCCCGCGCATGGGCGGACGGCGCCTTCCGGGGGCTCATGGCGCGCGGCGGATTCAAGGTGGACGCCGTCTGGAAGAACGGCCGCGTCGTGAAATGCGCCGCCGTCGGAAATCCGGGGAAGGCGGGCGTGCTCCGCGTGAACGGCGAGGAGATCCCCTTCGAAGGCTCCGTCGACTATGCGGGCTGACAAACCAAACGGGCTTCGGTCCTCCCCGGGGGGGCGGAGCTCTTTTTGCGCCGCGCATTGACAAAACGCGGAAAAACGTGTATAATAAGGGGCAAATCCGATGAGATCCGCAGGAGGCGTATATGGCGGAGCGAGCGGTCTTCACCAACATGTGCATGGTGTCGCGCGGGGACGAGGTCCTCGTCCAGCGGCGCAGCGACAAAAACTGGCCCGGGATCGTGTTTCCCGGCGGGCATGCGGAGCCCGGGGAGGCGTTCGTCGAATCCGTGATCCGCGAGGTGCGCGAGGAAACGGGGCTGCTGATCGAGCGGCCCGAGCTCTGCGGGGTGAAGCAGTTCGTCGACCACGAAGGCGCGCGCTACGTCGTCTTTCTCTACCGGACCGATCGCTTTGCCGGCGAGCTCGCCTCCTCCGACGAGGGCGAGGTCTTCTGGGTGAAGCGCGAAGAGGTGGCGTCCCTGCCGCTGGCCAACGGTGTCGCGCAGATGCTGCCGATTTTCTTCGGCGATTTTCCCCGCGAGCTCATCTGGCGGGACGGGGAACCCATGCTGATTTGACTGTTACAAGCGTCGCGTATTTGTAAACATTTGCTCCGGAAGCAACTTTTGCCCCGGAAAATCCGCGAAAATGTTTGACAAATCGCTCTATTTGTGCTATACTATATCGGTATTTAGCGCCGCGGGCACGGCGGTGCGTCGGAGCGGAGGACGGTATGCCGAGATTTTTCATCCAGTCGGCCGATCTCGCCGGCGGCCGTGCCGTGATCACGGGCGAAGACGCCCAGCACATCACGAAAGCGCTCCGGATGAAACCGGGCGAGCATGTGACCCTCTGCGACGAGGCCGGCGTTGAATACGAAACGGTCCTGCTTCTCACGGGAGAACGGGTGGAATGCGAGATCCTCTCCGCAAAGCCCTCGGAGAACGAACCGCCTTACCGCGCCGTCGTCTATCAGGCGCTCGTGAAGGGCGACCGGTTCGAGACGGTCCTGATGAAGGCCACCGAGCTCGGCGCTGCGAGGATCGTTCCCGTCGCCTCGGCGCGCTGCACGGTCAGGCTCGAGCCGAAGGAATACGCGAAGAAGCGGGAACGCTGGCAGCGGATCGCCGCGGAAGCCGCCAAGCAGTGCGGCCGTGCCCGGATCCCCGACGTGACCGATCCCATGCCCTTCGCCGCCGCGGTGAAAGAAGCCGCGCGGGCCGAATTGCCTCTCTTCTGCTACGAAGCCGAGGGGACCGAACCCCTGCCCGTTCACCTTGCGGGGGAGCGGACACCGGAGACCGTATCCGTCGTGATCGGTCCGGAGGGCGGATTTGAAGAAGCGGAAGCGGATGAAGCGCGGGTTCTCGGCATGAAGATGACGGGGCTCGGACGCCGGATCCTCCGCACGGAGACCGCCGCGCCCGCCGTTCTCGCATGTCTGTCCTGCCGGTACGAGATGGGACGGACTTTGAATACCTGAATACGCATCAAACCGGTTACGATACCGTTTCAGAATCATACGGAAGAGCTTCGGGCGCGGCGCGCTTCGGAGCATGGAAAGGAGAAGGCCTCCCGGCGGGAGGTCCATCGGGAAATTGGATATGGCAAAGGCAAGACAGTCCGCGAAGAAGAGCGGTTCCAACAAGATGAAAGCGGTGAGCAAGTCGAGAGCGGGGCAGATCGTCCTCGTCCGGATCCTGGTCATCGTTCTCGTCGCGGTCATCGTCGGGATCCTGTTTGATTTTGTGCGCGGGGACGCGATCCGGGAATTCCCGTTCCATACCTACACCCTGCCGGTGCTCCGCCTGGTGTTCCCGGTCCTTCTGGCCGCGGCCGTCGCCTACCTCGTTGTGACCGTCGTGAAGAAAATCGACACCTCGACCCATTGGATCACGCCGGAAATGCTCGTGGGGATCGGCTTCTATCTCTCCCTGACCGCGCTGTTCTACGACCGCTTCACGTCGTTCCCCCCCTTGTTCTACACGATTTCCGTGATCGGCTGCGTGCTGTTCGCCGTGTATTACATCTACACCGTGCTGCTTTATAAGTAAACGCACGATGCTCCGGACCCGATGGCTTGACAGATCATCAAGAGATTCCGTCAAGCCATTTTCCATCATCCTTCCCGCAAATTCACGGAAATTTCATATCATAACGACGAAAATCGCCCGGTTTTGGCGGTTACCTTGTGCTAAAAGATGAGGCGACACGAAAAAAACACACAAAAACTATGAAAATTTCCGATTTCCCTATTGAAAAAACACAAAAAGTACTGTAAAATATAGTGTAGTATTAACAATAAAAAATCAAATAAGGAATTCAGGAAGGGTCAGATTATGTCAAACCGTCTTTTTCAGGGAATCATTCACCAAATGAGAGATGCCGTTGACCGCGTGATCGGCGTCATCGACGACAACGGCGTCATCATCGCGTGCAGCGAACTGGTCAAGATCGGCGAAATGAGACAGGGCGTCCGCGACGAGCTCGCGTATACCTCCGACGCCGTCACCTCCGGCGGATACACCTACAAGCCGATCGGAACGGGCTCCAAATGGGAGTATATCGTCTTCATCGAAGGAGAAGACAAGTATGCCGAGAAGATCGCCACGATCCTCGCGGTCTCCCTCGCCAACATCAAGAACCTCTACGACGAGAAATACGACAAGAATTCCTTCATCAAAAACATCATCCTCGACAACATCCTCCCGAGCGACATCTACATCAAGTCGAAGGAGCTGCGTTTCAACGCCGAGGAGAGCCGCGTCGTCTTCCTCATCAAGTTCCACTCGAAGTCCGACGTTCTGTCCTTTGACATGGTGCAGAACATCTTCCCGGACAAGAACAAGGACTACGTCATCGCCACGGGCGAGCAGGACATCGTCCTCGTCAAGGAAGTGAAGCCCGGCACGGACATCAAGGAGATCGAGAAGATCGCGAAGAGCATCGCGGACACCCTCAACT
>JAFYBI010000502.1 GCA_017540285.1 Clostridia bacterium
CCCTTGCCGTCCTGCCGCGCTTTCTGCGATTTGTCGTTTTTACTTATTCCGCCGCCCCCCGGCAAAGGGGAATTTGTAAAAATATTTTGAAGAAAAAAGCCCTGAGGGATTACGTTGGAACGGGATGCGCCGCCGTTCTTTCTCCGTCCCGGCAGAAATCTCTTGACACCGCCGTCAGGATGATGTATAATGAGGTAAAATTTCACAAAGAGAGGACAAGCAATATGGATTTCACCGAAATCAAAACCATTGTCATGGATGCCGGCATCAATCTTCTCCTCGGCATCATCATCCTCATCGTCGGACTTTTTCTGACCCACTGGATCGTCAAGCTCATCAGCCAGAGCAAGACGTTCGGCAAACTCGATCCCTCGCTCCAGAGCTTTTTCCGCAACCTGATCAAGATTCTTCTGATCGTTACCGTCGTCCTGACCGCGGCCAGCGTCCTCGGCGTACCGCTCACCTCGGTCATCACGATCTTTGCCTCGGCGGGCGTCGCGATCAGCCTCGGCATGCAGGGCGCGCTGGGGAATATCGTGGGCGGCGTGACGCTTCTGATCCTGCAGCCGATCCGTACGGGAGAGTATGTGAAGATCGGCGAGCATACCGGCATCGTCAAGCGCATCGGCGCGTTCTACACGGAAGTCACAACGCTGGACAACTCCCTCATCAGCCTTCCGAACAGCAACCTGACCAACGCCGCGATCATCAACTATTCGCGGGAGGGGACGTCCCGGATCGAGGCCGCCTTCACCGTGAGCTACAACAGCGACATGGACAAGGTGCGCGAAACGCTTCTCGAAATGGCGCGGAAGGGCGAATACGTGCTCGAGGATCCGTCTCCGTGGGTGCTGGTTTCCAAGTGTACGGAAACGGGCATGGTGTTCCTGGTCAGGGCGTGGGCCAAGGCGGAGAACTGGGGACGGGTGTATTATTATCTTGTTGAAGAAGGCAAGAGAGCGCTGGATGCCGCCGGGATCGTGATCCCGGTCCAGCAGATGGACGTTCGCATCCGGCAGGACTGAACCGCCGTGCGGCGGTCTCTTCGCTGGTTATCACCTGCCGTCGTCACGGACCGGTGTATCGCCGGAACGGTCCGCACGAGGAGGCGGCCGCTCCTGCCCGGCTCCTGACCGTACCGTTCACGAAGACTGTTTATGAAACCACCTTATACTTTATGAATCCCCATTATACAAAGATGCCGCCGCTGGTTCAGCGGCGGCATTTGTTTTTATGGTCCGGAGGGCGATCGGCCCTGCCCTGTCCCGACGGGAACCGGATAGTACGGCGGGTGACGGTGCGGCTCTTCATCAGAACCGTATGACGACAGGCGACATCAGCCCGCTTTCCAGCGTGTCATGTTCGAACTGCTTGGCAATGCTGTGGTAGGGGCCGATGATGTTCGTCGGGATCTCGTCGATCCAGGTCTGCGCGGTATACTGGTTTGCCGGGGTATTGCAGACGCGGACGATCAGCTCGTTTTCCTTTTCGAGCAGTTCGCCTTCGGCCGTGCACTTGAAGGGAACGAAGCAGATGCGGTCGAGGTGCTTTCCGTTCAGCGTCAGATCGCAGGAGTAGCCCACCCTCCCAAGATCGATCTCGACCGCGTCGGGGATCTCGTCGAGCGAGAACCTCACGCGGTACAGGACGGTCCCCGAGAATGACTCGCCGTAAAGCCCGCACCAGTCGCCCGGCTTCGTCGGTCTGAATTCCTCGTCGATCTCGTGCTTTTCGAAGCGTTCGTCGCCGATGATGAAGGCCGACTCGCGTCTGACTTCAAAGTCGGACACCGTGATCTCGCCCTTCGTGAAGGTGCGGCGCGGCTTTGCATCGTATTGTTCGCCGGTCACGAAGAATACCTTGCCTTCGCCCGACGCGAGTACGAGCGGACGG